>JBQCJB010000292.1:0-7817 GCA_051953155.1 Aureliella sp.
CGCAGCCCCAAGGGCCGCCGTCATCCACAAACTGGCCGCGGTCGTCAGCCCATGCACGCCGCCGCGGCCCTGAATGATCACGCCGGCGGCCAGGAAACCGATGCCGCCGATCAGGCCTCCCACAACGCGGAGCGGATCGAGGACCGGTTCCTCGTCGGTGTGCCCCTCGGCGTAGCCGGCAGACAGCAATAGAAAGGTAGCCGCGCCGAGCGAAACCAGAATGTGCGTTCGTAGCCCGGCGGCCTTGTCGCGCAGCTCGCGTTCAAAGCCGATTGCCGCTCCGGCCGCCACGGCAGCGCTCAGTCGCAGAATCAACTCGGTGGTGGTCATAGTTCAAAATGGCCAGTGCTTGCCTAGTGCGGCTTTCTGAACGGCCGTCAGTTCTTTGATACCGGCCTTGGCCAGTTTCAGCATGGCTGCCAGTTGGTCGTCATCAAACGTCGACTCTTCGCCCGTGCCCTGCAGTTCGACAAAGCGTCCCGCTCCGGTCATGACGACATTCATATCCACTTCGGCGTCGACGTCCTGTTCATAGTCCAAGTCGAGAACCGGTTTCCCGCCGACGATCCCGACGCTGATCGCCGCGATGCTGTCGGTGATCGGATGCACCAGCGATTTGGAGGAACCGAACTCGGCGTGCAGGGCGTCGACCAAGGCGATGAAGCCGCCGGTGATACTGGCCGTCCGCGTCCCGCCGTCGGCTTGCAGCACGTCGCAATCGACCGTCACCATCCGCTCGCCCAGCTTGTCCAGATCGACGACAGCCCGCAGGCTGCGCCCGATCAATCGCTGGATCTCGGTCGTACGGCCGTCGACCTTGCCGGCCCGCTCGCGGGGCTTGCGCTGCTGAGTACTATGCGGCAGCATGTTGTACTCGGCAGTCACCCAGCCGCGGCCTTTGCCCACCATCCACGGCGGCACCTTGGCTTCGAGGCTGGCCGTGCATAGCACGATCGTTTCCCCGCACTGGTACAGGACGCTGCCCGGGCTGGTCTTGGTGAACTTGCGGCGAATCTTGACGGGGCGAATGCTAGGTGCCAAGCGAAGCGGTCCTTTGCTCGGAATAAAGACTTAGTCCTCGGTGCAGGTCTCGACGAACCGCGCCAGGCGGTGGAAATCGCTGTTGGGTTCGATGTAGCGAACCTTGGTCACCAGCGTCTTCGGGTCGACCAGATCGTCAAAGGGCACGAAGCGAATGTCCAACTGGCCGCCGACAGAGACCATGACGCCGTTGAGCTGCTGTTCCATCAAGGCGCGGTAGGCACCGACGCCGATTTGGGAGCCAAGCATCACGTCGAAGGCGTGCGGAGCTGCACAGCGAGATTCGTAACCCAGCTGCAGGCCGGTCACTTTGCGGCTCTTGCCCGTCTTGGCTTTGTAGGCTTCGGAGATCAGTTTGGCGAGCATCTTGCCGAGGTTGACGTTGGCGATCGAGATGTGGCCGTGATCGTCCCGCGAGATGCCTTCGAGGTACTTGTGCGGCAGATACTCGGCGACGCCTTCAGCGACAACAATCACGCCGTAGGGACGCTTTTGCTTGTCGCGAGTCATCATCATGCGCACGATCTTGTCGACCATCTTGTCGACGACCAACACCGGTCGGACGCGCTTGGTGCCGTCGGCTTCGACCACCGTCTCTTCGCTGCGATATTCGCCGACGATATCCTCGACGCTCAGCACCATGCAGGCTTCACCGGCGATAGCTGCCCCGTATGCCAGCCAGCCGGCGCTGCGGCCCATGGCTTCGCACAGGAAATAGGCCTGGCCAGCGGCTGCGTCGTAGTTGAGATTCCGCATCTCGCTGGCCAAGGTTTCGACCGCGGTAAAGTACCCGAAGGTGAAGTCGATGCCCATGTAATCGTTGTCGATCGTCTTGGGGAGGTGGACCACTGGCATCCGTTTTTCGCCGGCGGGCAGCAGATCCTGGATCATCTTCATCTTGTTGGCTGTCTTGAGCGTGTCATCGCCGCCAATCGAGATCAGAGCGTCGACATCCAGCGACCGCAGCGCCGCGTAGACGCGTTTCAGCGGGGCGACGCGGTCGGCATCCTTCAGATGCTCGGGAGAGGACACGCTCTTGCCCGGATTCGTCCTGGCCGTGCCGATCATGATGCCCTGAGAGGTGCGGCTGTGGTGCAATTGGTCGTGGGTGATGCGGATATACGCGTCCCCTTCGACCAGATCGCGCGAGCCATCGTAGTCGATCAGCTTGGAGTAGCCATGCTTGATCCCCAGGACTTCGACATTGGCATTGAGAAAGGCATAAGCGGCAGTCGAGATAACGGCGTTCGCTCCAGGAGCCGGCCCGCCAGCGAAAAGCATCGCGACGCGTTTGATCTTGTTCGTCATAGTTTCGGTGTGTGTCTGGTCTGGTGTCGTTACGGATAACCGGCTGGACTTCCGCGCAGGAAAGCGTCCCAGCTCGGGCCACTTAATGGGCGTCTAGCGGGCCAGCAATTCTCGCTCGACCCACTTGGTATCTACCTGGCCGGAAGCGAAGGCGGGATGCCGGAGCACTTCTTGCTGGAAACTAGCGGTCGTACTGATGCCCGCGATTTGGAGTTCATCGAGGGCTCGGATCATGCAGGCGATCGCTTCCTCGCGGGTCGGCTTGAAGACGATCAGCTTGCCGATCATGGAATCGTAGAACGGGGGCACGCTATAGCCGGCTTGGACGTGCGAATCGAAACGCACACCGAAGCCTCCCGGGATGAAAATACTGCGGATCAAGCCGGGGCAAGGCTGGAAGTTCTTGCTCGGATCTTCCGCGTTGATGCGGCATTCGATGGCCGCACCTTGGATCTGGACGTCGGCTTGCTTGAACGGCAACGGTTCGCCGGCTGCCACGCGAATCTGCGTCTTGATCAGGTCGATGCCAGTGACCATCTCCGTCACTGGATGCTCGACCTGGATGCGGGCGTTGACCTCGATGAAGTAGAACTTGTTTTCTTGGTCGACGATGAACTCGACCGTACCGGCATTGTGGTAGCCGGCCGAGCGAATAAGTCGCACGGCGGCTTCGCAGATCGCGGTCCGCGTCTCTGGCGGCAACAGCGGCGAGGGGCTCTCTTCGATCAGTTTTTGATGCCGCCGCTGGACCGAGCAGTCGCGTTCGTAGAGGTGGCACACGTTGCCGTGCAAGTCGGCGATGATCTGCACTTCGACATGCCGCGGCCGGTCGATAAATTTTTCCAGATAAACGCCCGCGTTGCCGAAGGCCGCCTGGGCCTCGGCCTGCGCCTGCTGTAGCGCGGTCCGGAGCATCTGTTCGCTGGCTGCGACGCGCATCCCCTTACCACCGCCGCCGGCCGTGGCTTTGATCAAAACCGGGTAACCGATCGTGCGCGCCGCGCGAACCGCTTCCTCTTCGTCAGCGATCAGTCCGTCGCTGCCGGGGACGACCGGCACGTTGGCCGACTTGGCCATCTCGCGGGCGCTCTGCTTATCGCCCAGGCGCTCCATGGCCTCGGGAGTCGGCCCGATAAAGTCGAATTGGCTGCTGCGGACGACTTCGTTGAAGTGCGCGTTCTCGGCTAGGAAACCATAGCCGGGGTGAATTGCATCGGCGCCGCTGATTTCGGCAGCGCTGATAATCTGATCGATGCGCAAGTAGCTGTCGGCCGATTTGGCCTTGCCAATGCAGATCGCTTGGTCGGCCATGCGAACGTGGGCCGAATCGCGGTCAGCCTCGCTGAAGACAGCGACCGAAGCGATGCCGAGCTCCTTGCAGGCGCGGATAATTCGGAGAGCGATCTCTCCCCGATTGGCGATAAGTATGCGGCTATACATGGCTGAAAAGTTAACCGCGTGTATCGACCTTGAACAGGGGACGGCCAAAGTCGACCGGCTGCTCGTTCTCGACCAGGACCGCCACGATCGTACCGCGCACCTCGGCCGGGATTTCGTTGAAAACCTTCATCGCCTCGATGATGCAGACCGTCGAATCGGCCGTGATGGCCGAGCCGACTTTGACGAACGGTTCCGCCTTGGGATTGGCCCGATTGTAGAACGTGCCGACCATCGGCGACTTGATGATCGCGATGTGCGGACCGTCGGCTTCGCCCCCGCCGGCCGAACCCTGGCTGGCACCGGCCGAGCCCGCCTGAGGCGCCGGGCCCGCCATGACGGGCGCGGCCATCATCGGCGCGGGCATCATCATTTGCCCAGGCACCACCGCAGCTCCCCGAACCAGGCGAATCTGCTGTTCCGACTGCTTCAAATCGATTTCGCGCAGATCGTACTCGCTCATCAAGTCGATCAGCTGCCGGATCTTTTCCACGTTGAATACGTCTTCGCCACCGCTCGGTTTAACTGCCATTGAATTGCCTATACTGCCTTGTTATCGATCTTCAAAGATTGGTGGATTCGGATGGACGGCCCATCTGCGGACGGCCTCACTGGGGCCGCGGCCTGCTGCGTCGCTCCAGGCGGTCAAGCGAGCAATTCGACGTGATTGTCCTCCAGCCCGCGGGGCAAGCAACTAAGAACTTCGTGACCTTCGGGCGTGATCAGCACGTCGTCCTCGATTCGCACGCCACCGAAACCGGGATAGTAAACCCCTGGCTCGACGGTCACGATCATCCCTGGTTCCAGCGGCCGCTCTTGATTGCGTCCCAAGCGGGGTGCCTCGTGGATCTCCAATCCGATGCCGTGCCCCAGACCGTGATTGAACCGTTTGCCCATTCCTCGCTGGTCGATCACTTGCCGAGCGATCCGGTCAACCTCGCCGACCATGACGCCCGGACGCATCGCTTCGATGGCAGCCTGCTGAGCAGCTAAAACGGCGTCGTAAATCTTGCAAAATTTCGGCGGGATTTTACCGGTGGTCAAAACACGCGTCAAGTCGCTTCGGTAGCGCCGGGCCGTCACCCCCCAGTCCAGCAGCACAAACGGCGACGAACCAATCGCAAGCGCACCGGGCGAGGCGTGCGGCAGGGCCGAACGTGGCCCGACGGCGACGATCGGCGCGAAACTCGTGCCGCTGCCACCCAACTGGCGACTGAGCCTTTCGATCTCGTCCGCGACTTGCCGTTCGGTCAACCCACCGCGAAGCGTCGCCCGCACGCTGGTGAAGACGCGCTGGGCAATCTCGACGGCCACGCGCGTCGCCGCAATCTCTTCCTTGTCCTTGATGACCCGCAAGCCCTCGACCAGACCGCGGCTTCCACCGACCGAGACCGAGGCCAGCCCCTCGCGGAGCTGTTCGAAGGCCGCCAGCGTAATCGAGTCCCCTTCGACCAAGAGGGCGCTCCAGCCGCCTGTGCCAAGTTGCCGGATCGTGGCCTCCAGCAGCGGGACCTGCGGCGTGCGAATGAAGGCGGCCAGCCCCGGACATTCCTCGGCGATTTGCACTTCATAGCGCGGATCGCTGATCAGCAATTCGCCGTCGCGATGCACGATCAGGAAACTGTCGTCGCCAGTGAATCCGGTCAGATAGCCAACATTGACGAAATTCGTAACGAGCAGGGCTGCGGCACCGGCATCCTTCAGGGCGCGGCGCAGACGGTCGCGACGCTTTTCGTAATCCATCGCCATCCAGGAATCCTTCAACTCGAAAGCTACCCCTCTAGATCGGTCCGACGTGCCGCCAAGCATTAACCATCCAGGCCGCCCGGCAGACGGTTGCCCAACTAGTGTACTGCAAACTAGGGCCACCACTGGTTCAGTCGGAGGGTCAGCCGCTCGATCTTCGCCCGTTGTGCGGGATCGTCGGCTAGATTGTGTTCCTCGCGCGGATCGGCCTTCAGATCGTACAGCTCGAGGCTGCCGCCGGCCGATTTGTCCGCCGCTAGGCTCGTGGCGGCGGCGGGAACGATCAACTTGTCAA
Organism: Aureliella sp.; assembly: GCA_051953155.1. GTDB lineage: Bacteria > Planctomycetota > Planctomycetia > Pirellulales > Pirellulaceae > Aureliella. The sequence goes on from JBQCJB010000292.1 coordinate 5,828, forward strand.
AGCCTTCGATGATCCAGCGGAACTCGAGACTGGCCGCGGCATCGCGCATGTCGGCAATGTCATGTGCAAAGATTTCGCCGAAGACCGCCGGCCGCTGCTGCAAGGCCGATTGGTCGAGCACATTGATACCCGGCAGCTCCTTGACAGCCGGCTGGCCGAGCAAGGCGAGCGTCGTCGGCACCAGGTCGATGCTCGAAACCAACTGCTGGTCGTCTTGTTGGGGCTGAAGCTGGCCTGCCCAGTGGAACATGATCGGCGTGCGAATGCCTCCTTCATACGGGGTCCGTTTGCTGCGCGGTGCGTAGGCGCTGCGGTTGGGCAAGTTGATCCAGCCGTTGTCGGTGACGTAGACGATCAGCGTGTTGTCGGCGCGGCCATGCTGGGCAATGATGTCCCGCAACTGGCCGATCGTTTCATCGAACCATTCGCACATCGCCCAGTACTTGGCGATCGGTTCGGTCGGCGCGAGTTTGCGAGTTCGTTCCAGCAAGCGCTCCGGCGGATTGTGCGGTGCGTGCGGAAGCATCGGCGCGTACCACAGGAAGTACGGCTTGTCGGCCGCCCGGGCTTGCTTGACATACTGCTCGACCTGCTGCATGCCCTTGCGGCCGATGTCCAGCCCGACATCGCCATGCCGCCCGCCGCGATTATGATCGCCGTGAGTCATCCCGGATTGAAAACCGCCGCGAGCAAAGTTGCCTTCCCACCACTTGCCCGTTTGAAAGCTCATGTATCCCAGCGGCGAGAGGCGGTCGGGCAGCGTGGTCATCTGGTCGATGTGCAGCTGCAAAAACTTTTCGATCTGCGCCTGGTAGGCCGGATTGGTATAACGGCGGCTGCGGCCAGTCTCACCGGGCTTCTCCGTGGGCGGGTCGTTGCCGACGATGCCGTGCTGGTGCGGATACAGACCGCTGATGATCGTGGCCAACGACGGACGACAAAGGCTGTCGGGCACATAGCCGCGAGTGAACAAGCGACTTTCGCGCGCCAAGCGATCGATATTGGGGGTGCGAATGTGGGGATGGCCCATGAAGGAATAGTCGTTGTATGCCTGGTCATCGGATAAGATGAAGACGATGTCGGGCAGGGCAGGGCCAGCCGCAGCCGCCGGCGCGGTCTGGGCCTTTGCGGGCGAGGGCGACTGAGCCTCGGCAAGTTCTGGGTGACCGAGGCACAACCCGGCTGCGAAAATCAGCGCGAGGGCTGCACCTTTTCGAACCATCCAGCGGGCGCCTGTCCGACATCGGCTGGCCAACTTCGGCAACGCCCATCCAACTATGGTCTCGCTCATCATCGCTTCCGCCTGAGGAATTCGTAGTTCTATGATCACCGTCAAAGTCCACGCGCCTTGCGGCACTATCATTCTAGATCGGCCGTCCAAATGCAACGCGCTCAACCGTCAAATGATCGCGGACGTCACCCAAGCCATGGATGATCTGCGGCAAGAGCGGCGCGTGCGCAGCATTTTATTGACTGGTTCGGGACCGCACTTCTGCGCAGGCTTCGATTTGCAGCAGTGGCAAGAGACGACGGGCACACCCGAGGCGCTCGGGCAATATCACGAAGATGCACAGGCGATGCGTGAGATGCTCGAAACGATGCTGCAACTGCCCAAGCCGATCATCGCGGCGGTCGATGGCGCGGCGGTAGGCATCGGGCTGGGGCTGGTGCTGGCTTGCGACCTGGTTGTGGCCACGCATCGCGCCACCTTTTCGCTACCGGCGCCGCGGCGCGGGTTGGTCTCGGGCCTGGTGGCGCCGCTGATCGTCTTCCGTCATGGCGCGGCGCTGGCCGCGCGTCTGCTGCTGGGCGGCGAAGAGTTCGACGCGGCCGAAGGACACCGACTGGGCATCGTGCATCACCTGGTGCAAACCGACCAGGTCTGGGTGCGAGCCAACAGTTGGGGCCAAACGATCGCCGAGTCGTCGGCGCAGTCGCTCCAGTTGAGCAAGAAACTGCTCAACGAGATGATTGGCGAGACGCTTTCGAC
>JBQCJB010000293.1:0-6909 GCA_051953155.1 Aureliella sp.
CACGAGCCGTCGGCAGACAGACTCGAGACCAGCTGCGCGAGCTTTTCGAGTCAAACAGCGGCGATGAAAAGCCTGCCGATGATGACGATCCACTCGATGACGACCCTGGCATCGATCTTCCCAAGAAACCACTCGATTACAAGGTTTTCTAAATGCGTTCGTTTGAGACTAACGATCAGACCTATGAAATTCCCCCGGTCACTCATGACGTGCTGCAAATCGAACACGCTGATGGCAAGGTTCAGTCCTTCACTGCCGGACAGGTCAAGCGGGTCAAGGTTCCCGCCGGAGGCGTCACGATTCGATTCATGTCCGGTGGCGGCAAGGAAATGCATGAAGCGATCCGGTTGGTTTACAAGCAACCGCCCAAGCCGGCAAAGAAGCCCGAGGTCGTCGCAGGCCCGCCACCACTCACCCTGCTGAAAGACGAAGACGACAGCGACAAGCCGACGCAAGTCGAGCTGGTGTCGCCTCCTCCACCTGTCCCCCCCAAGGGTGAATCCGTTCAAGTCAGCGACCAGGCTGACCCTGCCGTCGATAAGAAGTGACCCGATGTCTGACCTTGCTCAAGCCTTCGCCAATAAAGTCGCCGATGGCTTGCAGGGGAAGTCGCTTCTATCTTGCTCCCGCTGGTCATCGAGACGGAGAATCATGGGTTCTCCGTTTCCCGGCCCTTACTCTTGGAAGTATCACCCGTGGGTGCGGGAGATCCTAGACAGCAAGGCACCGTTCAACGTCACACTGAAATCCGCCCAGGCCGGCTTCACTGAGGTCGGCATTAACAGGGCGTTTTATACCTTGGATGTCTGCAAGCGAGACGTTCTCTACGTCTTGCCCACGTTAAGTAACGCCACCGACTTCTCTAAGGCACGCTTCGGTGGTGCGCTGGAATCCTCGCCGTACATTAAGAGCATGTTCACGGCGACGAACACCGTTGGGCTGAAGCAGGCAGGCGCGCAAAACCTCTACATTCGCGGCTCTCGCGGAGGCAGCAACCTGAAGTCGGTTCCGGCGTCGGTGCTAATCCTCGACGAATACGACGAGATGTCGATGGAAGCTGTCGCACTCGCGCTCGAACGCTTGTCCGGCCAGATCCACAAAGAAGTCTGGTTCATCTCCACTCCGACGATCCCACAGTTCGGAGTCCATAAAGAGTACCTCCTCTCCACTCAAGAGCACTTTACGTTTCAATGCCCCGCCTGCTCTCGTCGCACCGAGCTCGTTTGGCCAGACTGCGCCGAAATCATCGGCGAAGGCGTCAACGACCCGCGGTGCAAGGAGAGCTACCTGAAGTGCAAGGAGTGCAATAACAAGCTTCCACACGAGGACAAGCCTAACTTCCTATCAACGGGCACATGGGAGGCGACCAACACCAATGGCGACTCCGACCGGCGAGGCTTTCATATTAGCCAGCTGTACTCGTTCACCGTCAGGCCAAGCGAGCTCGTAGTCGCGCATTTCAAGGGTTTTGGCGACGAATACGCGAACGCCGAGTTCCACAGATCCAAACTTGGCCTGCCGTGGATCGGCGAGGGTGCCCAGGTCACTGAGGACCAGATCGAGAAAGCGATCCGATCACACACGACGAAGGAAGCACGCCCACGTCGCAGCGGCCGGCTCATCACCATGGGCGTCGATCAAGGCAAGACCGGCTACTACGTCGTTGTTGAGTGGTTCCTCACCGGACGACCTGCGAAGGACATCAACAGCAATGCCCTCGGCCGCATCGTTGACTTCGGCCGCTTCGACCAGAACAACAGCGGCTTCACGAAACCATCGGAACTGATGGCTGAGTGGCAGGTCCTCGCCTGCGTCTCTGACGCTGACCCTGAGATCGGCGAGGCTCGCAAGTTCGCTAAAAAGTTTCGTAAGTACGTGTGGCTGTCACGCTATCGCAAGGGCGTGACCGGCAATGAGGTCTCGATCAGCGATGAAGAGACCGGCGCGCCGATGGCGACGGTCGATCGCACCTACTGGCTGAGCATGGCTCTTGGCCGCTTCCGCACTGGCAGCATCGAAGTGCCTCGAGACATCACGCAGGAGTTCCGAGATCACGTTCGCGCATTGGTGCAAACCTACGCCAAGGACGATCAAGGCAATCCGTATGCGACGTATGTCTCCACCGGCCCTGACCACTTCGGGCACGCACTGACCTACGCCGAGATCGCATTAAAGCTCGCACCTTCGATGAACCCGACCGGCGCTATCACAGGCATCTAGCATCCACCATGGCAGAAGAAAAAGCACCGAAGCGAATCACCGACATCCGCCACCCAGCGTATACTGCCGAATCCTTCGACTGGTCCAAGTGGCGCGATTGCTACAAGGGCGGCGAGGAATTCATCAACGGCTACCTGAAGCAATTCAGCAAGCGTGAAGACAAGGATGACTTCGCGGTGCGTAGGGCACTCACCCCTGTCCCCGCGCACGCCAAGGCAGCGATCAACGACATCCGCAGCAGCATCTTCCAACGCATGAGCGAGGTCACTCGCTCCGGCGGGTCGCTCGCTTATCAGAAAGCGGTGAAAGGTGAGGGGCTGGGCGTCGATAACCGGGGCAACTCAATGACCAGCTTCATCGGCCAGCACTTGCTGGAGGATCTGCTAGTTATCGGAAAGGTCGGCGTATACGTCGACGCTCCGGCACTCAATACGCCCACGCTCGTTAATCAGGGCAAGTTCAAGCCGTACCTCTACGCCTTTTCGCCGGAAGACATCCTGTCGTGGAAGCGGTCAAACCCCGAAGATCCATCGGCGTTTGACTCAGTGATGCTACGCGAGACCTGCATTGACTACGACGACACATTCGGCCTGCCATGCGGCACTGCAGAGCGTTATCGTTACGTGTGGCTCGGCGAAGATGGCTTCGTCACCGTGATGTTATTCGACAAGAATGGAGAAACACTCAACGACCAGCCAGCCAAGTTGCAGCTGAAGCGAATCCCGTTCGTGCTGCTTGACATCGGCGACTCGCTGATGCGGGACATTGCCAACCACCAGATCGCACTGCTCAACCTGTGGTCCAGCAACATCGCCTACGGGGTTCAGGGCTCATTCCCTATCTACACCGAGCAGCGAGACGGGCGTGCGGCCGGCGGACACTTGCTGCATGCGGCGAATGCCGACGGCACCGCATCCAGCGGCGGTCAGGGTGCGTCGGACGAAAAGATCGAAGTCGGCGTGATGAAAGGCCGCTACTACGACCTCAACACTGAGCGGCCCAATTTCATCAATCCATCGAGCGAACCACTCAAAGCCAATCTTGAGCTTTGCAACTCGCTGAAGGAAGAGATCCGCGAGCTCGTCAATCTCGCAGTGACCAACCTCGCCACACAGGCCAGCGCCGAGTCGAAGCAGATGGACAACCAAGGGCTGGAAAGCGGCCTCTCATTCATCGGCCTGGTTCTCGAAGCCGGCGAGCGACAAATCGCACAGCACTGGGCGGCGTATGAGAACGCGATCGAGGACAAACAGCAGATTGCCACGGTCGCCTACCCGCAGCGATGGTCGCTTAAGTCGAATGAGCAAAAGATCTTGGAAGCGAACGAGTTCCATGCGCTCGCCAAAGCGATCCCAGGCCAAACGGTCAAGAAGGAAGCTTGCAAGCTCGTCGTCGACGCTCTGTTCGGTCCCAAACTGCCCCAGGAAGTTATCGAGAAGATCCAGAAAGAGATCGATGCCGCGCCATACACGACGAGCGATCCGGAGATCATCCAAATGGCCAAGGAGCAAGGACTCGTCGGCGATGAGACCGGCAGCCTCGCTCTCGGCTTTGGTCCTGACGAGTACAAGCAGGCTCAGAAAGACCACACCGAACGACTGGCTCGCATCGCTGAGGCACAGACGCCTCCTGGCGAGGTCCCAGGAGTGAGAGATACGTCGCCTAACGCATCCGCGAGCAACAGGGCTGCGAAGGCCGCGCAGCGTGACACATCCACCCAGGGAAGCACCAAGAAGCCTGTCAGGGGCAAAGGGAAGAAAGTCCAGTGAATGACCCAAAAGAATCGGTAAGCGACCCGATCCGCAACGGGCACAAGGCTGTCGGCACCGCGCCGGTACAGGTCTCGGCGAGCCCTACCAAGTTCGTCAAGGGCGTGGTCGTCCTGGCTGATAGCAGCAACTCCGCACCGGTCTACGTCGGCGGCTACAACGTCACGGCTGACACCGCCGAGACCTCCGGCGGCTTCCCGCTCGAAGCCGGCAAGTCGGTGTCACTGCAAATCGAGGATCTGTCCAGGTTGTGGGCGATCTCCACCGCTGACGCCCAGGGAGTCGCGTGGATCGCGATTTAATTTCGCGGTTTTTCCGAGATCCGCGACTAAAAATCGTGTTTTGTCACTCTTAACTATGTGGGCGCACTCCATGGACCCGTATGTCATTGGCCCCGGCAACAGTCGCGGCATCGACACGCACCGAGGAGTCGCTTACTTCTCAGGCGACGGCGAAGTCAAAGCTGTCGCTGACTATGCCTACGTCCAGCCTGGCGGAAGTGTTTCTATCGCTGCCTTGGCGAACGATATAGGCAACTCTCTGGAAGTCACCAACGCAGTCATCAACGGCTTCCCACGCGGGTCGGTATCTTTCACCTCGACCGCTGTGACTTATGACACGCTAACCGACTTCGACAATCTCACACCCGGCGACTATTCGCAGCTCGTCCTCACGTACACGATCCAAGGCGAAGACGGAGCATCAAACGGCTCCATCTTTGTCCAAGTCGAACGCCCGCCAATTCTGTGGGCTGACGAAGACGGCACTGTGCTCGCCGATGAAGACGAGAAAGCACTCCAGAGCTGACCATGGGCGCTATCAACACGCTGCCGATACAAACTCGAAAGACCTCCGAGTTCGGTTTGGCAAGCGAACTGAGCGGCCAGATCATCGTCTGGTCCGGTGTCGGCGGATCCAACCTGCAGCGCATCACGATCGATGATGTTGCCAACCAACTTCTTACGCATACAGAATCTGCCGTCGAGATACTCGGGGCCGACAAAGCGATCGCAACCGGCCAAGAATTCTTCCAGTTGCTCGACGCTGGCGGCACGGATCGCAACATCACTGCCGTAGCAGGTGTGAGCGCGTTCATCAACAACGCCGGCTCGGCGAACAACCTACTCGTCGGCAGCGAGACGCTGCTGCCCGGGGAGTCCGCATACCTCATCTACAACGGCACCGACCACACAGTCGTGAAGCTCGCGTCTGCAAGCGGTGGCACCAGCTTCCTCGAGGTCACGCTGACTGATGTCGTCAATGCCACGGCTTACTACTATGGCGGTCTCACTGCTGGAGGTGATTGGCAGATCAATAAGATTTTGCGGTCAGACCTCGCATCGAAGACCGTTGCCACCGAACAAAACAACGCGGCGGTCACGACCCTCGAATCAGCTTGGACTGCGAGGACGACGCTGACCTACGGGTGATGCACGATGACAGTGACCTGGGACAACGTCAACAAGCTCGCCAAGATCGCGGGCAGCACCGAAGCGAGCCCAGACCAACTCGGGGACGTTTACAACGCAGTCGTTGCCGGTGGCGGATCATCGAATGTCGCCGTTGTGGGTAACACCTACTACTTCGCTGACATGCGAATCATCTTCGAGGGTGGCTGCCTCGCGATCTATCCGTTCCAAGAGTGCTACATGAACCGGTCGCAGACCGGTTGGGGCTTGACCGGCAACGCCGGCACGCTGGTCATGTACTACAACAGCCGCCTCACCTATGCAGGCGATCCGGCGAGGTATGACTCGTTCGGCGTGCAGTCGTCGATGAATAACTCGGCGGCTAAGTTCAAGACCATCTGGTACAACGACCCAGGTCTTGCAAAGCCCCAGATTTACATCACGACCACGACCTCTCAAACACTGCTCGGCGCGAGGGTATCAGGTTCGACTGTGCCAGCAGTCATTTGGGAAGTCAGCGGTTTGCAGGTATTCCTGCCGACTACTGCGGTGGTTAACTTTTGTACCAGCGCGGCGTCGGCGACACTCGACGACATTGAGCTTATCGACCTAAGCGGCACAGGCGGCAGGGTTTACTTTCATAAGCACACCTTAAACCGCACAAGATTTCGCAACGTCAGCCAGCTCGGCATTATTGGCAACCCGGGCTCTGGTTTGGGACCGACGTTCGTTGAACCGTACTTTTTCTACGGATCGTCGAGACGTTTAGAATTCCTCTCGGAGCCAACGACGCCTGCTATTTTCACGTTTCGGAATTCGACGTTCTTGGCGGGCTCGTGGAACGGCAAGCTCTATAACGCCACCGACCGCATCAGGTTCCAGTACACGATCGAGCGGCGGTTCTATGACGAGGCAGGCTCGCAGGCCGGTATTGACGTTCGTGGCCAGTTCCGGAGCAACAACTCTACGATCGGGCCGCAGCAAGACACATACACATCCAGTGGAGTCACCTCAACCACGCTGACCAGCCTGGACAGCCTGGCAACGATGGCGAACACCGGCGTCGAGACGACGCCAACGGTGGTGACGTGGACTGAGGACTACCACCCTTACAACTACAACGAAAGCCTAAGCTCCAGACTCTACACGTCACAGTCGATGTCTGGCGGCAGCGAGTCAACGATCGACATTACTTCGGTCGGTTTCTTGATGCCAAGTGAATCGATCGCGCTGGCGTACACCGGTATCGCAGTAGACCACTCGGCTCAGACGATCACAGTTACACAAGCACACAGCTACCGCCAGATCTTCGCCTACTGCAAAGCAAACCTTCGACAGTCGGCGAATATGCAGTACAGCGACTTTATTCGCACGTTCGACGGTAAAGGCTTCGAGTGCGACTACTCACTGATCATCGACGGCGTGACGCTGACCGGCGAAGGCTGGATAACGATGGCCGGCACGAAGACGCTCACACTGAGTAACGGCGGCGCGTTGGGTGAAGGCAACCG
>JBQCJB010000294.1:0-2838 GCA_051953155.1 Aureliella sp.
CAGCACGATGCCCTACGAGGAACAAACTTTATATGGCATCCAAGTCTACACGCTGACCGTCGCCATCCCCGGCGCGCAGCTCCAAGCCACCTCGGCCGAATCGGCCGACATGGCCTCAGGCATGGAATCGGTCGGGCTGTGACGCGCACAGCAGAGACGAGTTATTCATGAGCAGCAAAATCCGAACTCACCGACGGCCCACCAGCCCCGTGCGCTTTAGCAGCTGGCTGCGACGACGGCCGCGGCAACGCGGCTTCCTGCTGATCATGGTGCTCTTGGTCGTCTCGATGCTCTCGCTCTCGGCGCTAAACTTTTCCGAGTCGATGTTGATTGCGCACGAAACGTCGCGGCTGGCTAGCCAACGCTTCCAGGCGCGGCTGATGGTCGAATCGGGCCTGCAGTCGCTGCGGCTGTTCGTCTCCCAGCCGCGCGTGCTGCGCGACGAACAAGGAGGCACGTGGGACAATCCGCAGAAGTTCCAGGCGATCAACATCGTGCCCCATCTCGATCCGATGTTTCGCGGGAACGTGACGATCGTCGCTCCGAGCCTGGATGAGACCGGAACCTTCAACGGCTTTCGCTACGGTCTGCAAAACGAGTCGGCCAAGCTCAATCTCAACGCGCTGGTTCAGATCGATAAACTGGCCAGCTCGGTGGGGAATGCAGCGTCGGCGCTGGCCGGCGGCGCAGGTGGAGGAGCTGGCGGTGGTGGCGGCGCGGGTGGCGGCGGCGCCGGTGGCGGTGGAGCCGGCGGTCAGGCCGGTAACGGCCAAGCGGGACAGTCCGGGCAAGGCCAAAACAATCAGGGCGGCAACAATCAAGGCGGGGGCGGCGGTCGCGCTGCTTTCGGCAGCGGCGGCTTTGGCAGTGGCGGCGTCGGTAGCACAGGCTTTGGCAGCACGTTCGGTAGCGCGGCCAGCAGCCTGGCCAGCGACGCGCCGCCTTCGTTCGGCAACACGATGCTGATGGGCTTGCCGGGAATGACGCCCGATGTGGCCGATGCGATCCTCGACTTCCTCGACGAGGACGAAGAGCCGAGGGCCTCCGGCGCCGAATTCGCCGACTATTATTCTCAGCTGCAACCGCCCTACAAACCGATCAACGGTCCAATCGCGACGGTCGAACAACTACTGCTGGTACGCGGCGTGACACCGCAGCTGCTGTTCGGTTTCGATCAAAACCGCAATGGCTATATCGACGAGAGCGAGATGAGCCAAATGCTCTCCGGTGTGCCGGCCGGATCGCCCCCCGGCGCCCTGCCAATGGCCAGCGGAGCCGCGATGTCCGCCGACGGCACCGGCGCGCAGCCGTCGATGCCTGGACCGCTGGGCTGGGCTCCTTTCCTGACGCTGCACAGCCAAGAGAAGAACGTCAGCCTCGATGGCACCAAGCGGATCAACATCAACTCCGACGACCTCCAGCAACTGTACGACGACCTGCTGGCGGCCGGCGTCAATGAGTCGTGGGCTAGCTACATCATCGCGTACCGCATCGGCGGCCAACCACCACAGGGAGCCGGTTCGCCGCTGCAAGCCTTGATGGCTGCCGCAGGCGCGACCAACACCCAAGGCGGAATGCTCGGCGCTCAACTGTCCGCCATGGCGGGAGGCGGAGGCTTCGGACAGCCCGGTCGCCTGCAGCAACAAGGCGGAGGTCAAGGCGGAGGCCAGGGTGGCGGCAATCAGGGAGGCAATAGCGGCGGCAACCAGGGTGGCGGCCAAGGCGGTGGAGGTGGCGGTCAAGGTGGCGGCGGTGGTGGCCAAGGAGGCGGCGGTAATCAAGGCCAGGGCGGTGGAGGCCAAGGAGGCGGCCAAGGAGGCGGCCAAGGAGGCGGCCGAGGTGGTGGCGGAGGCCAGGGCGGCGGTGGTGGTGGGAATGGAAATGGCGGCGGCAACCAAGGTGGCGGCAACCAAGGTGGCGGCAATCAAGGTGGCGGCAATCAAGGTGGCGGCCAGGGAGGCCCTGGTGGCAGTCAGCAAAAACAGCCTTGGACGGCCGAGGCTCTCGGCTCGCTCGACTTGTCCCAGCAAAAAGGGAACGTCAAGTTCACGCAGGTGCTCGACTTGATCGATTCAAGCGTCATGCTCGGCGGCCAGAACGCAGGCCAGAACGGGGGCGGCAACTCGAACAACGGCCAGCTACAGCAGCAGCAACAACAGCAGTCCGGCGGTGGCGGAGGCAACCAGCAAGGCACGCTGTTCGCTTCGCCGCTGACCGCTTCCCCGCTGGCGCTAGCCGACGCCCTCCCGACGCTGATGGACAAGTTGACGACCGTCGATGCCGAGGCGCTACCTGGCCGGATCAATATCATGGAGTGCCCTCGCGAGGTATTGGCCGGAATTCCGGGGATGACGCCGGAGCTGGTCGACGCGATCCTCCAGGCGCGCGTCGATGGATCGGAGACGGAGAACCGCAAGTTCGAGACCTGGCTGGTCGCTGAGGGGCTGGCAACGGTCGATCAAATGCGTGGATTTTTGCCACTCATCACGTGTGGCGGCGACGTTTTTAAAGCCCAGGTGATCGGATATTTCGAAGGCAGCAATTCGTTCTGCCGCGCTGAAGCGATCATCAGCGGCGTGGGCGCCTCACCGACCATTCCGTTCTTTCGGCGTCTGGATCACCTGGACCGTGCGTTCGACATCGTAACCCTGGGTCAGCGCATGGACGTGGGCATGACTCCCGCTGTCGTCCAGCCGTAGTTCCGAGTCCCCCGGCGTTCGAAGAACCGCCCCCGGGGGGCCGGAACCGAAACTTTCCCCGATGTCGGCTGTTAATTAAAATGACGCTGTGTCATTTCGAGGCGCGGGCCAGCGGTTTACTGGGCTCCGCGCCGCGGCC
>JBQCJB010000295.1:0-5487 GCA_051953155.1 Aureliella sp.
TCCCGTGAAAGCGGGCAGTTTTGGTAAGTATGCACTCAGTTTGCGCGCTTTTTCCACGGCTTCGGAGAGTGCGTTTCTTTCATCTGGCCTCGACGCTAAAATGAGCCCCCCGCTCTCTGCTGCTCCTCGCACGCTTGTCTCTTTCGTCCAGGGCCACGACTTGTGAACTCGCATCCGAAACTCGTCACCGAGCAACTGCTCGCGCAGCTGCAACGCGGCCGGGCGGCTTTCAAAATCGCCGACTCCACCGGTGCCAAACTCAGTTCGCTGGAACTGCTCATGCGCGTCCTGGCGCTGCGTCGTTGTTTGCTGCGCGAGGTTTTGGCCGACGACGAAGAGCATGTCGGTATCTTCTTGCCGCCGAGCGTGGCATGCGTGGCGGCCAATTTCGCCATCGCGTTCTGCAACCGCGTCGCAGTCAATTTGAATTACACGCTCACCTCGGCCGGCTTGAAACTGTGCTGCGAAACAGCGGGCCTGAAGCACGTATTGACCAGCCGCAAGTTCATGGAGAAGGTCAACCTGGACGTCGGCTGCCCAGTCGTTTTTCTGGAAGATCTAAAGGACAAGGTCTCGTGGCTCGACAAGGGCCTGGCGGCTTTCAATGCCAAGTTCCGATCGCCTGCCGGGTTGCACCGCGCGCTGGGCGGCGACCAGAAGAAACCCGATGATCCGCTGACGATCATCTTCACCTCCGGCTCGACCGGCGTGCCCAAAGGGGTCGTGCTGACCTACCGCAATATCGCCAGCAACGTCGATGGCATCGATCTGGCAATCCAGCTGACCGAGCGCGATGTCGTGCTGGGCGTGCTGCCGCTGTTCCATTCGTTCGGTTACACGGTGACGATGTGGGCCGCGATGGCCCTGCCGTCGGCGGCTGTCTACCACTTCAGCCCGCTCGACGCTCGGCAGATCGGCAAGCTGGCCGAGCAATACCATGCGACGGTACTGTTGGCCACGCCGACGTTTCTGCGAAACTACATCCGCCGCGTCGAGCCCGAGCAGTTCCGGAATATGCAAGTCGTCGTCGTCGGGGCAGAGAAAATGCCGATCCCGCTGGCCGACGATTTTGAGCAGCGATTCGGCGTCAGACCGGTCGAGGGCTATGGGACGACCGAGCTCAGCCCATTGGTGTCGGTCAACATCCCCCCCTGCCGTTCGCAAACGAAACCGGGAGACGGCCTGCGCGAAGGCACGGTCGGCCGACCGGTGCACGAAGTCGAAGCCCGCGTGGTCTCGATCGATGACGACGCGCCCTTACCCAGCGGCCAACAGGGGCTGCTCGAAATTCGCGGGCCGAACGTCATGAAGGGCTACTACCAACGGCCTGATCTGACCGGCGAAGTCATGCACGACCAGTGGTATCGAACGGGCGACATGGCCATCGTGCATCCCGACGGCTTCATCGAAATCACCGGTCGACTAAACCGGTTCTCCAAGATCGGCGGCGAGATGGTGCCGCATATCCAGGTCGAGGAAACGATCGCCAAGATTCTCGGGCCGAACGAAGAAGGTACCCTGCAAGCAGTCGTAACCAGCGTGCCCGACAAAAAACGGGGCGAGCGGTTGGTCGTGCTGCACACGCCACTGCCGATCAGCAAGCGCGAACTGCTGACGCAGATGTCTCAGGCCGGATTGCCCAATCTGTTTCTCCCGGGCGAAGAGGACTTTCTTGAGGTCCCCGCGATTCCCGAACTGGGCAGCGGCAAACTGGATCTGAAGAAGATGAAGGATCTGGCGCTAGAAAACTTCGGCGGGCACTGAAGCGAAGGTCCGCGCGGGATACGCAAGCCACAACGCCATCGGTCACACCGCATCAGCGCCGCAGCGATACCGGTGGTTTGACCGGGACGATGACGCCGCCGTCGGACAGGGAAGCGGAGGCGACCGGCCGGCTCTCGAGCCGCGGCGATTGCTCGGTCTGTTCGCGCGGCGACGGGCGCATGGGCACTCCGGCGGCCGGTGCGGCGACGCGGTTCGACTGGAGCGCGAACTCTTGAGCCTCGACCGCGCGCACGTTGGAGGCTGCGATGTTGGCGACGACTTGCGAAAACCTGGTGCGCACGGCGGGGTCGACTCGGTCGAGTCGCTGGGCCAGCTGAGCCGCGGCCATCGGATTTTCCAGGCACAGCTCGTTGAGCTGCGAGACGAACTTGGCCGATTCGATGAAGTTGTAATCGGCCGTCTTGCCGACCAGCGGCGCCAAAGTCCGAGTCAGCAGGTCTGCCCCGAAATTATCCAGCTTCATGAATACGTCCATGGAAACGGTGACCATCGGTCGACCGTCCGGATCGCTGGTTGTCGAGCTGTGCAGTACGCACACGCAGCGGCCATCGATGTCACGAGCCGCCAGGGCGCCTGAATACGTGCCGGTGCCGTAGTAAACGTGGATGTCCGAAGTGCCGTACAGCAGTTCACAGCGGCAGGTCGTGCCCGCACCGTCGGTGCCCGTAAAGACATACGGGGCGATCCGCTGAACCTCGACCTTGGTGATGCCCATCAAGTCCCAGATGTTGACGATGATCTCGGGGTTGCGGACCAGCAAGATGAACAGGTCGGGATCGCACTGCACGGTTTGCGTCGGCAGCCGTCGGAAGTAACTCGGCCGTTCGACGACGCTGCGAATGTTTTCCTGGGCCTGACCTTTGAGACGCTGAAATGGAATGCGCTCGACCGCGTTGGCTTCGGTCGCTGAACTCGAGGCCGGATCCCTCAGCCATGGTTCGATGGCGCAAGCACAGGAACTCCCAATTCCGCAAGCGGACAATAGGAGTCCGATTAGCAGACTTACCCGCATCTCGTGGCTCACAGAAGTAGCGCAAACAGCCTCCGCCCCCGTCGATCGCGCTCGTCCCCTTCGGGCAGCGCACGCGCGATCGGCTCCTTATTTTTCGGCCGCCGCGCAGCTCATTCACCACTCAATCCAGCGACTTTGACGTCTGGCTACTCGCTGGCAACAAAAGCTATCAATGGCCACGGAGGTCCGCTGGCGCTCCGTGCCATGCCCCAAGCACACGATCAGATCTGGTAGTTGGCTTCAGGAGCCATCTCGTCGGGCATGCGCACGCGGAGCTTCGGCTTCTCGAGGACCACCGTCGTCTTGGGTGCTACGCTGCTGGTGATCCAGACCGACGAACCGATGATGCTCTCGGCCCCGACCACGGTTTTGCCACCCAGGATCGTGGCATTGGCGTAGATGACCACGCGGTCCTCGATCGTCGGATGCCGCTTCTGGCCGCGGATCAGTTGCCCGTCGGCATCGGTCGGGAAACTCAGAGCGCCCAAGGTGACGCCCTGGTAGATCTTCACATGCGCCCCGATCTGGCAGGTTTCGCCGATGACGACACCCGTGCCGTGATCGATGAAGAAGTAGGCGCCGATCGTGGCTCCCGGATTGATGTCGATGCCCGTCTGCTGGTGCGCCCACTCGGTCATCATCCGCGGAATGAAGGGCACTCCCAGCAGCCGCAGGCTATGGGCGATACGATAGACGGTGATCGCCTCCAGCCCCGGATAGCAGAAGATGATTTCGTCGCGGCTGCTGACTGCCGGATCGCCGTCGAAAGCCGCTTCGACGTCGGTTGCCAGCACGGCTCGCAGTCGCGGGATCTGTTCGAGAAAGCGGATCGCGATCGCCTGCCCCTTGGCTTCGTAGTCGATCTGGTTCTCGCATTCGCTCCGGCGCTGCCGAACTCGATCCTCGTGCTGCAGGGCCCGCGCGATCTGCTGGGTCAGCTTGTCATGCAAGCCGTCGATCAAGTTACCGACGTGGTACATGACGTTGCCGATGTGCAAACCCTCGCGCCGCCGAAACCCAGGATAAAGAATGTCCTTCAGGTCATCGATGATGCCGACGACCACTTCGTATTTGGGCAGTGGGCAGTGCCCAAGATGGTTGATGCGATCCTCTTTGGTGTACGTCGCGACGATCGCCGCCGTTAAATTGGGCAATTGTTCTTTCAATCGGATATCGGAAGCCATGCTTTCGTTTCCTGGCGCGAGAGTCACTCGAAGGACTGCGAATCGGTTCTTTCAATTCGGCTAGTGCAGTTCGCATATCCAACCAGACTGCCAGAAGCCAGATATCTTGCCCATTCTAACGGCATGGCCCGCAGCGTCGAACCCGCCTTAGCCGTGACAGTCGCCCGATCTGCGGGTCATACCGGTCCGGCAAGCTTTTTCCGCGATGCCGAGTTGCCGCGAGAATCCCGCGATGCGGCGCCGATGGATTGTAGGCACCGATACGCTTTCAACCTTTGCACCGTTTAGGGATGGCTATGACCCAGCGAGCAAGCCGCTTCTTGGTCCACCGCCGCAGCCATGCGACATGGCTGAACTTGATGGCAATTGCCTGGACGAGCACAACCGCTGCATCGGCTCAGCCACCGCAGCTGGAATTGGCCAGCCCTGTGCGCCGTGCAGCCGCGCCGCAGCTGATCGACGCTACTTCGCCGAGGCATACCAGTCAGTCCGCCCCCCTTCAACGTGCAACTGCGCAAGACGACGTTGTCGAAAGTGCATCGGCGCAGCGTGAATTGACTGCGACGGCAACGACTCCCGACCAGTCCGCCCAGCTCGGCCAATTGACCTCCTGGGCAGTGTTTCCTCAGGCCGATGCGGTCGTCGATGGCGCCGCCGGTGGCCTGACGCTCGAGCAACTCGAGGCGACCGCGCTGGCGAACAATCCCTCGATTGCCCGTGCGGCCGCGGCCGTGACAGCCGCCCAAGGCGCCGCTGTGCAAGCTGGCCTCCCTTTCAATCCGACCGTCGGCTACGAAGGCCAACAGATCGGTAGTGGCGGGCTGGCCGAACAGCATGGGTTGCTGGTCGGTCAAGAATTTTTGCGGCATGAGAAACGAACGCTCAGCCGCGAAGTCGCGTGCCGCGAGGTGCGCATGGCCGAATACCGCTTGGCTGCGCAGCGAGCCCGCGTGATCACAGATGTCCGGATCGCGTTCTATCGGGCCATCCGCGCTCAGCGACAGATCGACATGAGCTCCGAACTGCTGCGCATCAGCGAGCAAGCCCTCAAGGCTGCCCAAGCCCTGCTCAATGCCAAGGAGATCGCGCGCACCGATGTGCTCCAGGCGCAGGTCGAAGTCCAGGTCGCGCAGACCGCCCTGCAAAACGCGTACAACCAGCATGCTGCCGCCTGGCGCGAGCTGGCTGCGGTCAGCGGCCAGAGCGGTCTCCAGCCCGGTCCGCTCTCGGGTGATTTGTTCGCGCCGCCGGCTCCGCTGGAGTTCGATTCGGTGCTGCCCTGGTTGCGAGGCCAAAGCCCCGAGGTAGCGGAAGCCATCACCAACGTCGAACGCGCCCGCTTCAACCTTCAACGGCAAATCGTCGAGCCGCGGCCCAACGTTTCGGTGCAGAGCTTGTACAACTTCGTCGACAACGGAATCGGTGGCAAACCCGACGCCGCTCTCGCGCTGTCAGTGCCGGTGCCGCTCTGGAATCGCAATCAAGGTGCCATCCAGCAGGCCCGCT
>JBQCJB010000296.1:0-7096 GCA_051953155.1 Aureliella sp.
GGGCTGCCTTCAACTGAGCGCAGTCTCCCCCTCGCCCCACTTCGGCGCTTTAAGGAGAGGACTGCCTTCAACTGAGCGCGGTCTCCCCCTCGCCCCGCTTCGGGGAGAGGGGGTTGGGGGGTGAGGGGCAAGCGTTGCCGATCAATTTTCCACGCCGCAGTTTCACTGCTCAAACCGCATCAGTGACGGTAGCGGCGAGGATCTCCCTTGGCGTACTCCCACGGTCGCTGTGCCTGGGATATCGAAGAAGCGCTGCCCGAGTAATTCGACGTTCCATAGGGCTGCGCGTAATAGGTCGGCGCGGCGTAGTAAGTCGGGGCATACGACTGCACAGGCATCGGCTGCGCTTGCGCGGCACCGATAGCGGCCTGGGACTGCGCGGGCTGATACGAGTAGCGCTGATACGTCTGCCCCTGCGCGGCGGTATTGGAAACTTGCGCGGGAGCCTGAGCCGCAGCTTGAGCCGGTGCTTGTTGATACGGCGCTGGCTGGTAGACCGGTTGAGCCGGCTGGCAACTCGACCATTGGTAAGTGGGCATCGCCGCGCAACCGCAACCATTCATCTGAGCTTGGGCCGGGGCGGGGCCAAGCCACGCACCTGCCGCCGCAGCGGCCGCGATAATCAACGAATGAACAGAGCTGTAACGAAACATGCTGATCTCCTTTGCTCGCGCCCGCTGGGCGCGTGCGCTTGTTCAACGCGTCATGCGACCTGGGATGGAAGGCCGATCCTACCGCCTCCGCCTAAAGGGGTTAGATGCCTGTAACGCATTCAAAAGTCAGGCCAATTTCCTACAAACTCCGCAAGTTCAGCCGAACTGATGGCAACGGTAACCAGCCAATGAACGCGTCGGCCCAGCTGGCTCGATGTGCCTAGCCTCGCTGCAGGGGTTGCTGAGGTTCTGTGCAGTCTTCGGAGCGCAGGCCACCGAACCGGGTTCGAGTCAGCCGACTCTATCTCGCGCCGGAGCAATGACTTGCGCCGTCTGTGCCACGCGGCGCTCCGCCCTAGCGGTACGCAGTTTGAAAATGCAGATGCTCGAGCCGTCGGCGGCCGTTGGCTTGGCCCGCAGCGGTTCTCACGGACTTCGTCTTCGAACCCTGGCATCATTTTCAAGCATGGACCAGACCGGGATGAAATGGATTGCATGTGTATGTTGGATGATTGCACTGGCGGGCAGTTCCGCCGCCCAGACTATTCCGACCGCGGCCTCGGCTGCCTCTTCCGCGTTCTTTGTTGTTCAAGCGTTCCCTGCAGGACCGAACGCCTCCGATGTGCTTGGGCTGTGCGAACAGTTGCGAGCCGAACTCCGGCAGCACTGGGGCGTGCGCGAACAGTCCCAGAGTTGGGAGCCTCGCTGCCGCATCGTGCTGCACGGCTCGACGGAAAGTTATCTGGCCGCAGCCGGCGCGCAGGCAGCTCGGACGAAAGGCTGCGCCACGATCCGCCTTCAGGATGGGCGAATCGCAGCTCGGCAAATCGATTTGTTGGTTGAGCCCGACGGCACACTGCCGGCATTGCCACATGAGCTGACGCACATCGTGATGGCGGATCGCTTTTTGGGGCGACAGCCACCCCACTGGTTCGACGAGGGCGTCGCCATGCTGGCCGACGCCCGCGACAAACAACTGTTGCATGAAAGGGACTGCCGCGATGCGCTCGCCACCGGCAGGTCCCTGCCGCTGTCCACGCTATTGCAACTGGAACAATTCACTTCGCCGGACCAGTTGCCCGCCTTCTATGGCCAGAGCCTATCGCTGGTTCGCATGTTGTCCCAGGACCGAAAGCCCGAGACGCTGTTGCACTTTGCCGCCGACTCGCAGGAAGTCGGCTATGTGCAAGCCTTGAGGCGGCATTACGG
Organism: Aureliella sp.; assembly: GCA_051953155.1. Lineage (GTDB taxonomy): Bacteria > Planctomycetota > Planctomycetia > Pirellulales > Pirellulaceae > Aureliella. Next base: position 1,863 of record JBQCJB010000296.1, read on the forward strand.
CATCGGCAGCGTGCACGAACTGGAGGCCCGCTGGCGGGCGCATGCCTGGCAACCTTAGCTGCGGTCGAGCGCCGCGATCAGCGACTCGGCCTCCGCACGGTCCTTCAGCCCGATGGCGGTCAGCCGCCGGGCGCCCGGTGACCAACTGACTGCCAGTTGCTTGTCGGTCTTGAAGAACTGAACCTGCTGCGAGTCGCTCGAAGCCAGCTGCGGCTGGAGACTGCCGAACGAAACGTCCTGGGTCTTGCAGTGCTCGAAGACCAAAAATTGCGAACCGTCGTCGCGCTGGCACAGGCAGGCTGCGCAGTTGCACCCCTGCGGTCCGCACTGGCACTGGCCTCCGGCACAGTGGCAACTGGGCAGTTTCAACAATCGGGTCGACACCACGTGCGTGCCCGCCGGCAACCCAACCAGGACGGCCGGGCGGTAGCCGAGTTCCTGCTGCGCGTTATCGGCCGCAACCTCTTGTCCGTCGAACTGGTCGGAAACCGAAGCCAGCGCCAACTTGGGCTGGGTGGCTTCCTGCTCGATGATGGCGGCGTAATCGAGGACAACCGGCGCCGAGCCGGCTGAGCGATTGTCGGAATTCTGTCCCGAATCGGCCTGACGCACGACCGGCCGCATCGGTTGGCGGACGACGGCCATGACCAGCAGCGAAGCGGCTAGCGCGAGAGCGAGACTCCAGGCCATCTGTCCGCGCGGCCAGCGGCTGCTCCACGACGAGGAGAGTGGCGCAGTGGCTTGAGCCGCGAGGCTAGAACCGGCTAACTCGGCAACGGGCTGAGCAACCGGTTGGGCGGCCGGTTCGTCGAGCCGGGCAGCGAGGCGGTTCCAACCCTCGGCTGCGGGAGCGGGAGTGGTGGCAAAGCCGACCAGACTGCTCAGCTGGCAAAAGCACTCCAGTTCGTAGCGGCAGTCGGAGCACTGCAGCACGTGCTGGTGGACTTCTTCGGACCGCGCTTGGTCCAGTTCTCCGTCGTAGAAGCTCGAGAGCAGCTCTTGAACTTGTTCGCACTTCAGTTGCATGTGACTTTAACCCTCCCAACCCAGATCTGTCAGATGTGCCCGCAGCTCACGCCGCGCGCGATTCAGCCGAGAACCGACAGTTCCTTCAGGGATTCCGACGACTTGGGCAATCTCCGCGTAGGACATGTGTTCCACTTCCTTCAGCTCCAGCATGACCCGCAGTTCCGCGTCCAGCCGGGCGTAGGCCAGTTCGAATAATTCCTTCATATCCAGAGTCGCAACGCTCGAGCGGTGGCTCCCGTGGCTCAGCCGCGTCTCATCGAGTTCCAAGGTGGCGCGTCGGCCGCTGCGGCGCAGGTGCTGCAAGGCATCGTTGACCGCCACCCGATGGACCCAAGTTGCGAAACTCGACTGGAACCTAAAAGCGTGCATGTCCTTGAAAACATGGATAAAGACCTCCTGCGTCACATCGTCCGCATCGCTCGGGCCCACGATGCGCAGCACGACACGGTGCACCCGGTCGACCAGCAGTTCGTAGACTCGGGCCTGCGCGCTGCGATCGCCTTGACTGGCGCTGCGGACGATCTCTTCGGAGATGGCAGTTTGGATCTCTATCACCCTCGTTTAGATGCTCCCGCCGCGCGCGTTCTTCACACCGCGGGGAACAAAATTTTACTTTTCCGGACAATTTCTCTCGCCGAGCCCGAACGCAGCGCCTGCATTTCGCAGCCGCCAGTTGCGCTCTTGCCATCCTACGCTCTCGCGGGCTGAGCCTCACTGCGGGGCGGCGGCGGGACGCTGCTCGAGCGGAATGGCATGTGCACCGCCAAGCCGGCCAGCTTATCACACCCAGCCCGAGCGTCTTCGGCGCTCGGCCTAGGTGCGTTTCCGTCCCTTTGCGAGGAGAAGAACCCATGTCGCGCAGTCTTTCGTTAACCGCTTGTGCCATCGTAGCAGCCCTCCTGGCCCCCAGCAGCCCGCTGGACGCCGCCGACGATCACGGCGAGCACTACACCAAGTGCGCCAAAGTGTGCGCGGATTGCCAGGTGGTCTGCGACTCATGCTTCGAACACTGCCTGACGCTAGCCGCCGAGGGCAAGAAGGAACATAAGAAGACCGCCCAAATGTGCAGCGACTGCGCGGAATGCTGCAAGAGCTGCGCGACCCTGTGCGCTCGCAAGAGCCCGCTGGCTGGCCCGATGCTCGAATGCTGCGCCAAGTGCTGCGAGCAATGTGCGACTGCCTGTGAAAAATTCCCCGACGACAAACATATGGCCGACTGCGCCAAAACCTGCCGTGCCTGCGCCAAGCAGTGCCTCGACTTGCACAAGCAGTTGTAGGACAGCCGTGTCGGGCCCAAAAAGTAGGACAGCCGTCTCGGCTGTCGAGCCTGAAAAGTAGGACAGCCGTCTCGGCTGTCTCGCGATCCGCTCAAGCCTACGAACCCGAAGCGCGGGGCAACCACCTCGGCTGTCCTGCAAATCGGGCCGCGCAAGTCGGCTTAGGCCAACCGCGTGGCAGCCGCCCCATGGGGATGAAGGCTTTGATAGAATTGCGGCCGTCCATGACTGACTTGGAAAGGGAGGACGGGCATGCAAACGATCGCGATCCGCACGCCGCAACCGGCCGTCGAGGTGGCTTGGTTCTCGGCACTGTGCAGCGACGACTACGAATATCTCGGCGTACCGGACGGCAAGCTGCGCAGTAGCTACCAGCACTGTGGCGACATCGTGCGCACGGCCGACCAGCTCGGCTACCAGAACATCTTGCTACCGTCGGGGTGGATTGCCGGGCAGGATGCGCTGGCGTTTGCCGCGGCGATGGCACCGCAGACTCGGCAGATCAATCAACTTGTCGCGCTGCGCATGGGAGAAGTCTGGCCGCCGATGTTGGCCCGCGCCATTGCGACGGTCGACCATATCGCCCAGGGCAGGCTGTGCATCAATATCATCTCGTCGGACTTGCCAGGATCGCAGGAAAGCAACGAAGTTCGCTACGCCCGCAGCAGCGAGATCATCCAGATCCTCCAAGCGATGTGGCGGACGACCGGGCCGTTCGAATGGCATGGCCAGTTCTATAACTTTCGTTTGCCAACGTGCGAACCGGCTCAAACCTACCAGCAGGCCGGCGGGCCCCTGCTCTACTTCGGCGGCATCTCGCCGCTGGCCCAGGAACTGTGCGCCAAGCACTGCGACGTGTTCCTGATGTGGCCCGAAACCGAAGAACGACTGCTGGCGACGATGAGCGGCATGTCGGATCTGGCCGCCCGCCACGAGCGCCAAGTCGATTTCGGTTTGCGGATTCACGTCATCGTCCGCGAGACCGAAAAAGAGGCGCGGCAGGCCGCCGATCGCCTCATCTCCAAGCTCGATCTCGAAAAGGGCCAAGCGATCAAGAACCGCTCGCAGGACAGCCGCAGCGCGGGCGTCATGCGCCAAGATGAACTGCGGGCCAGCGCCGGCAGCGATCTCTATATCGAGCCGCACGTCTGGTCTGGCATCGGTTTGGCTCGCAGCGGTTGCGGCAGCGCTCTGGTTGGCGAGCCCGACCAGGTCTTGGCCAAGCTGCAGCGGTACATCGACATGGGCATACGCGCCTTCATCCTCAGCGGTTATCCGCACGAAGAGGAATGTCAGCTCTTTGCGCGCTACGTGCTGCCCCGGCTGAATACCTGCCGCTTCAACGAAGTCCAGCAGCGGCGCATTGCCGATCCGGTCACGCCGTTGACGACCGCGCCGCGAAGCTAAGGCTTCCCTCGGTGAGCTCCGAAAACCGAACTGGTTTTCATCCGGTGTCGGCAACGACTCCATCAGCATTTATTAAGATCATCCAGAGCCAGCGATGCAGGGCTCGAGCATTTTCAAGCACTTTTGGACGGCGATACACACAATGGCGGCAGCAGTGAGGTTTGGGCTGGTTGGGTTCGGTGCCTGGGGTGCCCATCACGCGCGAGCGATACGCGAAACCGAAGACGCCGAGTTGGTCGCCATCGCCGCCCGCAGCCCCGAGTCGCAGGCCGCGGCTCGCGAAGCCCAAAGCGGCGTCGAAGTCGTTGGCGATTACCATGCGCTGCTGCAGCGCGATGACATCGACGTCATTGACGTCGTCGTGCCGACCTACCTGCATCATGAGATCGCCTGCGCCGCGCTGCGGGCCGGCAAGCACGTCTTGCTGGAAAAGCCGATGGCGCCCACCGTCGAAGCCAGCGCCGAGATCGTGCAGCTAGCCGAGCAGATGCAGCGCAAGCTGGTCATCGGTTTCGAACTCCGCATGTCGCGGCTGTGGGGACGCGTCAAGCAACTGATCGATGCCGGCGCGATCGGCCAGCCGCAATATTGTCTGATCGAACTGTGGCGCAAACCCTATCGTCCCGGGGCTGGCGGCTGGCGATACGATATCGACCGGGTCGGCAACTGGATCCTCGAAGAGCCGATCCACTTCTTCGACCTGGCCCGATGGTACATGAGCAGCCTCGGTGAGCCCACGCAGGTGACCGCCCGCGCCAAAGCCCGCAATCCGGCCCATCCCGAACTGACCGATAACTTCAGCGCCATGCTCGATTTTCCAGGGGGCGGCTATGCCGTGATCAGCCAGACCCTCAGCGGCTTTGAACACCATCAAGTCGCCAAAGTCACTGGATCGACTGGCTCGCTCTGGGCCAGCTGGAGCGGCGCCATGGACCGCACGTTCACTCCCGAGTTTTTCCTCAAAGTTCAACAAGGCGACCAGATCCAAACGATCGATTGCGGTGGACCGGCCGGCGAAGTTTTCGAACTGGTGCAACAAGTCGGCGCGGTCGTGGCAGCGGTGCGCGATAACGCGCCACTGCACGCCGACGGTCGCGACGGCCTCTGGGCGGTCCGTATGTGCCTGGCCGCCGCCGAAGCCGCCAAGAGTGGACAGTCGGCCTCGCTGGCAGCCAGCCAGCTGCCTCCGGGAACAAGATAACCTGCGAACGAAGTATCGAGCGAACTCAGCATCGAGCGACGAAGCCTTCAGAAAATAAGTCCTTTCTTTCCAGGAATTGACCAGCGTGACCCAGCCGGCTCCTTGGTATCGCGATGTAACCCAATACCAGTGGTTAGTTCTGACCATTGCTTCGCTGGGTTGGATCTTCGACGCGTTCGAGGGGCAGCTGTACAACATCACTCGAGCCGACATGCTGCCGGCCGTGCTGAATGTTTCGCACGACGATCCGCTGGTCAAAGTCTGGGGCGAGCGTTTGCTGGGCGTGTTCTTGATCGGCGGAACGCTGGGCGGTTGGCTCT
>JBQCJB010000297.1:0-2511 GCA_051953155.1 Aureliella sp.
GCGAGGTCGACGGAGGCCTCGATTTCGACCTTTCGGTTGGTCAAGCTTTCGACGTTGATGCCGACCGGATCGAAGCAAGTCATTTCGTCGGGCCAGGGCTGGCGACAGTACATTGCATCGCGGTACAGGACCAACGCTCGCGGGAAGAGTTTTTCCAAAAAAGGCGCGGGTGTGATCGAAAAAATCACATCCGGTTGGAATCCCGCCAGTTTAAGCTCGACCAACTGCCCCATCGCGCTGAGGCTCGAGTCGGAATGCGAGCGCTTGAGCCAATGGGCCAGGGCGGTCCGCGCATCGGGGAAAATCTCTTTGAGTTCAGGCTGACGGATGACAGCCATCTCGGCGTCGCAGTTGAGATGCTTTTCCCAAAACGGCGCGCAGTCATCGCCCAGGAGCATGACGGTCCGCAGACTCGCCGGCGCTGCTTCGGCCATGGCTCGAATCATGTTTCCGAACCACCAGATGTAATTCTGTTTCCAGCCTGGTTGGGAGGCTTCGATCCAAGGTTCGATGCTAACCAAAACGTTCGTGAAGTTCATCGAAACGCCTCCGGCTCGGTTTAGTGAGGCAAGGGGCCGCTTGAAAGTCACGGCCGGCGATTGGTAGTTCACGCGTTTTCCAGGCCAGGCCATAGCAAACGGCGGTGAGGGTGCTCGATTGAATAATGCTCGAGCGAGTGGTCGACTAAGCGGCCCGAGCGCGGTCGCTGCGGAGCCAGGCTTCGACCAGACCTTGCTGGTAGAGCCAGTCGACCGTTGCACGCAGGCCGGCTGCGAGCGACGTGGCTGGCCGATAACCGATTGCCGCGCGGGCCGAGTCGATCGACATGACGCGACGGTTATAACCCACCGGCTTGGCCGCATCGAACGTCGGCGTCATCTTCTCGCTCACGGCCGCGGCCACCGCATGGGCGATTTCGCGGATCGAGGTCTCGATGCCCGAGCCCAAGTTGAACGTCGCGCCGTGATGCTGCTCGGCGGACAAAGCCAGCTTGGCGATGGCTGAGGCGGCATCGTGCACATAGATAAAGTCGCGGGTGGCGGCGCCGTCGCCCCAAACCGAGAACGTCTTGGCGCCCGATTCGTATGCCAAGAGCGCTTTGCGCAGCAGGGCCGCCACGACGTGTCCGCGCTCGCTGTCGTAATTGTCTCCCGGACCGTACAGGTTCGACGGAATGACCGTCACGGTGTCGATGCGTGAATCGAGCAAGAAGTGGTTGGCGACGATCGAACTGGCCAGCTTGGCGTAGCCGTAGCTGCCGGTGTCGCCCGAGGGAACGCCTTCGGTCAAGGCGTGCTCGGTCAACGGCAGGCTGGCGTCGCCCGAGTAGGAGCAAGGGGTACCAGCCATGACGACGCGTTTGGCTTTGCCACTGAGAGCGGCGCGCACGACGTTCAGGCCGAGCTGGAAGTTCTGATGGAAGGCTCGTCCGGCACAGGATCGCAAGTATCCAACGCCACCGACATCGGCGGCCAGGTGGATGATCACGTCGGCGTCAGAGAGCAAACGCTCGGCCACGCGTTGATCGAGCAGGTCGCCGTCTTTGCGGCCGAGCGTCGTAACTTCGGCACTGGCCGGCGCAAGTGCCTGGGCCACCGCCGAACCGAGAAAGCCTCGTCCACCAGTAATGCTTATCTTCATCGTCCGTTGCTCCTAACATCCTTGTAAAGACGCTCATAAGCCGAGCCAATCGCAGCCAACGAATACCTGGCCATGGCTGCGGTTCGATGACGGCGGACTTCCGCATCCGCCTCCTCAAACCGACTGGCCTTCAAGATTTCAGCTGCCAGAACATCCGGATCGGCCACATCGGTGCTGGTGCAGCAGTACACCGTGTCCTGGCTCATGCGGTAGGCGAACATCGATCGGGCTCGCGAGGTGATCACCGGGCGATCGTACGCCAGGGCATCGGCCAGCACGGCCGAACCCGATTGACCGACTTCGTCATAGGGCAGCAGGAAGATGTCGGCTTGCTTGAGCACCGCTGCCTGCTCCGAGCTTGGCAGAAAGCCGGTGAACAAGACGCGCGACTGCAGCCCCTTTTCTTCGACTTCCGTCAGCAATTCCATCCAGTAGCGCGGCGCGCGGCGGTCCTTGGGATGGCGTCCGCCGGCGATGACCAGTTTGTAGTTAGGCGGCAGCGTCTCCAGCGCGTCGACCGCGTGCTGGTGTCCTTTGTAGGGACTGACGAAACCCGGCAGCATGATCCACACGTCGCCCGGGGCTTTGACCAGCCCTGGCATCGCGGAAACGTTCTCGACCCTGGCGATCGGAATCTGAACGATATGGATGCGTTCGCGCAGTCGCGGGAAGGCCGCCACCAACATGGAATAGGTGTCATGCGTGTGCACGACGATGGCGCTGGCAGCGCACAGCGATTTGTAAAGGTGCTTGCGATGCGCCGCCGAGCGGAAGAGTTGCCACGGGTTTTTCAGGACCGACTTCAGCTTCAGCTTGCGCTTGTCATTGCCGCTTTCGAGCCACGTGTGCAGCGTGATGACGATCGGTTTG
>JBQCJB010000298.1:0-3852 GCA_051953155.1 Aureliella sp.
CAGCCGTCGGTGCCGACATGCTCCGCGCGGCCGCTGGCAGCGTGCGTCAGACCGAAGGGGTGACCATCCTGTTGGTCATTATCATTTTGGCGCTGGTCTATCGAGGTCCATTCCTGGTCGCCATCCCGCTGACGAGCATCGGCTTGAGTTTGATCGTCGCCACCAGTCTGGTCGCGCTGCTGGCTCGCAACCCGGGAAATCCCACCGGCGCAGGCCTCGGCGTCTTCACGACGACGCGGATCTTTATCGTGGTTCTCCTGTTCGGTGCGGGCACCGACTTCTGTCTGTTCTTTCTGGCTCGCTGCCGCGAGCTGCTCCAGCGCACGCCGACGCCGACTCGCGACCATTTTTATCGCACGATCGCGCGCGCCTGGACGAACGTCCACAATGCGATCGTCGCCAGTGCGATGACGACGATTGTCGGCCTGACGATGATGTGGATGTCGCGCTTCGAAAAATTCCGCTTCAGCGGGCCGATCATCGCGATCTCGTTGGCCGTGACGCTGGTCGTCTGCTTGACCTTCACGCCGGCGCTGCTCAGCGCGATCGGCCGCATGGCTTTCTGGCCTTCGCTGGGCAAGCACCGCACGCCGCTCGAGGACGAGCTGTCCGGATTCTGGACGCGCGTCTGGATGCGCATCGCCCAGGTCGTCGTCCGCCGGCCGGGATGGTCGCTGGTGCTAACCACCGCGTTGCTGACCGTGCCGGCTTACTATGGTTGGCAGTGCCTGGGTTGGGTGACGTATGACTTCGCAGCCGAACTTTCCAGCGACGCTCCCAGTCGCCGAGGCGCCGCTCTGATCGCTCAGTTTTTCAAGACGCGCGACAGCAGTCCGCTGACGATCCTGATGATCCGCAACCAACCCTTCGCCAGCGATGACGAACTTCGGCGGGCCAGCGATGATCTCTCGCAAGCTTTGTACCTGCAAGGGGTCGACTCGGTGCGGAGCGTCAATGACCCGCTAGGCGATTATCCGCCCGAGCGTTCGATGAGCCTCTTCAACAAAGACGCCTGGCGACGGCGGATCCTGCAAACGCATCGCATTAGCCGCGACCGCTATTTAAGTCCCGTCCAGAGCTTCGAACGCCGCTTGGCTCGCTTCGACGTGATTCTGGCCGACAATCCGTTTTCGCTCGACGCCACGGCCACGCTCAATCGCATCTCGCAGTCGATCGAAAACGAAACACATCGAGCCGAATCGCCGTGGCGCGGGGCGCAGTTCGCCACCGTCGGCACCACGGTCGGCATCACGGATCTGCGCGAAGTCACGCAAGCCGACCAAAGCCGCATTCAGATTCTGGTGACGCTGGGCGTGTGGGGTGTGCTGCTGTTCCTGCTGCGGCACTGGGTGTTGTCGACCTATTTGATATTCACAGTCCTATTCAGTTACTTCTCGACGCTCGGTTTGACCTACGCCTTTTTCGGTTGGATCTTCGGCGAGAGTTACGACGGGTTGGATTGGAAAGTGCCTTTGTTCTTGTTCGTGATTCTGGTCGCCGTCGGCCAGGACTATAACGTCTATCTGACGACCCGGATCCTCGAAGAGCAGAAGCACGGTGGGCGGCTGGAGGGCATTCGCCGGGCACTGGGCCTCACCGGCGGGATCATCACCAGCTGCGGCGCGGTCATGGCCGGGACGTTCGTCGCCATGACCAGCCCGGCAATCACCGAGTACTGCGCGACGCAGTTTCCTTTTCTGGGGATCGAGCACGACGCGCCCGTCCTGCGCGGGATCACCGAACTGGGCTTTGCCTTGTCGCTGGGCGTTCTACTCGATACGCTCGTGATTCGTTCGATTCTGGTTCCCGCCTTTTTCGCGCTCTGGCAGCAGCCGATCGAGGCTCGGCACCACCACTCCTGAACAATCACCGCTGACAAAAATAGGAAATACATGGCCAGTTCACCGCAAGAGGTCCTCGTAACGTGTCGCGAACATGACGTGAAAGCAGTCGGGCTGCACGTTACGGACATCGTCGGGAATTGGCATCGGCTGACGATCCCTGTGTCGCGACTGAACGAGGATTCTTTCGAGGACGGTTTTGCCTGGGCACAGCCAGGTCTGGGTCGTCGACGCAGCGAAGTCTCCGACGTGCTGCTGTTGCCGCAGCCGAGTACCGCTTACATCGAACCGCTGGCCGAATTGCCGACGCTGGGGCTACTGTGCGCGATGCATGATCCGCTGACGCGCGAGGAATTGCCCGAGGACCCGCGCGGCATCGCTCTGAAAGCTGAAAAGTACGCCCGTGAAAGTGGCGTGGCCGACGAAATTCTGCTGGCCCTCTCCGTCGAATTCTTCCTGTTCGACTGGCCAGCCCGCGGACGGGCCTGGCGCGGGCCGAGACGTGAGACGGCGCACGATCTAATGTCCCAGTCGGGCGCTGACGACCTGAGTGGGTCCGACCTCGGGTTTGAGGGTTCGCGCGGAGCGGCCAAGAGTCCCGATAACCGCCTGGACGACGATCTGCGCAACGAGATGATGCACGCGCTGCTGGATTGCGGAGTCGGCGTCCGTTCGCATCGCCGCGCCAGTGGCGATCGATGCAAGTCGTGTTTCGACCTGGCCGATGAGAGCCTGGTCACGAGCGCCGATCATTTGATGATCACCAAGCACGTCATCCGCCGCTTGGCCCAGCGGCTTGGCAAGTCGGCGACGTTCATGCCGCTGCCGGCCGCCGGGCGGCAACCAGCCGGATTGGCCGCGCGTCTGTCGCTGCTGAAGCACGAGAGCTGCGTGCTCTCGGGCTCCGACTATGCCGGGCTGAGCGACGTAGGCCTGCATGCGATCGGTGGCATCCTGCGGCATGCCGGCGCGCTCGTGGCGCTGACCAATTCGACGACCAACAGTTATTCGCGGCTGAGCCTCGCTCCGGGCGGCTTGCCGCAGGTGGCTTACTCGCAGAGCGATCAGCAGGCGGCCCTGCGCGTGCCGAATCAACCGCTCAGCAAGACAAAGTGCCTCGAGTTCCGGCCGCCCGATGGAATCTGCAATCCGTATCTGGCGTTCGCCGGGCTGCTCATGGCGGCAGTCGACGGCATTCAAAATAAACTCCATCCCGGTCCCGCGCTCGAGCCCGATCCGTATTCGAGCGGCGGCGGATTGGCGACCGCGGTCCCGCGCGTGCCCGCCAGCCTCGAGGCCGCGTTGGCAGCGCTCGCAGAGGACAGTGAATTCCTGATGCGCGGCGACGTACTGACACCGGAAGTTCTCGATAGTTGGATCGAGCACAAACGCATGGTCGACGTGCAAGCGGTACGGGCGCAGCCGCATCCGCGTGAAGTCGCAGCTTACTTCGATGCCTAAAGCGACCCATCGCAGCCGCGCGGCGCGAGTTGACCGGCTGCCCGAGCTGTGAAAAGCTGATAGGATGCACAGCTTCGGCAGCAGGCGCCGCGCGTGAAAAAAACTCGCCTTGACGCGACGCGCTCGGACATCCCATAATCCGCAGCAGCGTCAGGATGCGAACGCTTGCCGGCCTAGCCGGTAGTTGGACGTCACTGGAGTTGACGGTGTCTTTTATAGTCGATGCTGATACCAAAGAGCGCGTCCGCGCCGCAACAGACATTGTTGACTTAGTCGGCAGCTTCATCGAAGTTCGCCGGCAAGGGCGCGGGTTTGTGGCGCTGTGCCCTTGGCATCACGACCGCCGGCCAAGCCTGCAGGTCAACCCCGAGCGTCAAACCTGGAAGTGCTGGGTTTGCGACATCGGGGGCGACGTCTTCAACTTCGTCATGCAGTACGAAGGCGTCGGTTTTCCAGACGCCTTGAAAATGCTGGCCGAGCGAGCGGGTGTGACGCTCGACGCGCCAACTACCAAAAAGGGCGGCCAGCGCGGCGCGGAAGACAAGACGGC
>JBQCJB010000299.1:0-6020 GCA_051953155.1 Aureliella sp.
GATCTGCACCGCCCGCTGGACGGTTGCTGACAGCCACTCGACGATCGATTGGTTTAACCAACTGCAGGTCTCGCGGTCGAGCGTCACCCGCAGATCGCACGACTGGGCCTGCAGATCGCCCGAGTCGGTCAGCACGGTACCATCGAAGATGAACTCGACCATCCCTTCGCGCGGATCGTTGGTGAAGTGAAACGTACAGCGAGCATTGTGCAAATAGTACGTGTTCATCACGCCATGCTTTTCGATGGCTTGCTTGACGCGGAGCATCTTTTCAGCGAGCACGGGTGAAGCGTCGATCGGGACATCGACGCGGGTGACCGTTCGCAGAGGCAAACAATCGAAGACGATATCGACCCAAGTACCGTAAGTGACGCTGTCCATGTCCCGCTCGCTCGAGTTCAAAGTCGGCTGCTTCCATCTCCACTGGCACGCCGTTGCAGTCTACTGCAAGGCGGCCGATCAAGGGAGAGCGAACTATGGAAGCCTTTAGCGGAGGCTAACTTGTGCCCAGCCATTGGCCAGGACGACGCTCGACAGAACCAGCGGCGGCATGTTCGGCATCCGCTCACCCAGGACCACCTTCTGCGGCTGCGAGCGCTCGCGGAAGAAGCGATCGAACTTGCCTTTCAAGAAGGAACGCAAGGTAACGGCGCGAATACCGCTCGGGGCCCGGACGAAGTCAAGATCGACGTCACCCTGCCGCTGGAAGACGATCGTTCCGTCGGCGATCTCAGGGACATACTTGGCCGTGACTGTGGCCGGCTGGTTCAGTTCTTGATCGCCGCGCGTCATCTTTGAAATGCGCAAGGCGACCGTCGCCATACCGTCCGCAAATTCGACTTCGACAGGATGATGGTCGGCGAAAGTCAGCGACCATGGTTCCCCTTCGGATTCCTCCTTCAGCTCGGCCGAAACCGTGCCGGTGAACTGCTGGACCAGATCGTCCATTTCCCAGCTGTGGATCGTGCGGCCACCGAGCACAGCGGCGGCCACATTGATCGGCAACGATTGATGGACTTCGGCCACGACGTCGCTGCCGGGATTGGCCAGGTTCGACGGTCCCGGTGCGGCCAACTGCGCGGCATCAGCTTCTTTGAAGTTGGCGAGGATTTGCGCATCGGTCGACTGGATGGCCCAGACAGGTTTGGGAAGTCCCAGTCGCAACATTTCAACGCGGTCGTCTTTGAGCATGCTCAGCCCGCCACCTGACTCGGCCAGTTGCTGTTCGATCTCGGTGTTGAATCGCTCGCGCAGACGATTTTGCAGCCGGTACTGACCAATGGCGTCGGCCTCCGGTTTCTGCTGATCTGCTTTGCGACTGGCGATGCGGCGGACGAGTCGCGAATGATGTTCAATGCAGTGGATCTGCGTCTGCAAACTGGTCGATGCGACCGCCGGTTCGGAGAAAGTGCCTTCCGGAGTAATCGTGATCAGCTTGGTTGCCTGGACCGGGGAATAGCCGGTCGTATACACCTTTACGCCGCGGTTGTAGCCAATGTTGTTGCTCGAGAAATTGGCACCCAGGCACAGATAGACCGAAACCCCGTTCTGGCGCGGAGCCAACTGCGCCATCAAGTTTCCTGTCACCATGCTGGTGCCGAGTACGTGCGTTCCCAGGATGCATTCGTCGACGGGAGCCGGTTGATTGATGGGCCGCCCGATCGCGCGATTGACGAAACTCTCGTTAGCGACGATCCGCACGTTCGGTTGGTCAAAGTAGCCGCGCATCTGCTCGACGAGTTCAGGAGCCTGCTGGCTGGCGGCCAGGTAACCGGCGATCAATCCGAGGTCGCGGGCCTGCTGTAGTTGGCTGGCCTGACTATCCGGCGTTGTCAGCTCGGTCAGCTTTTGCAGTTGCGCGTCGAGGGCCTTGAGCGTTGCATCCGGCTCACGTCCGAAACGCTGGGCATTGATGAAATCGTGAATCGCATAGCGCATCGCGCGAAATGGGGCGTATTCGAGACCGAGGATGTTTTGCCGGTACCGCATCTCGACGTCGGTCAGCGCACGGAGATCGGGATCGGTCGCCACGAGCTCTTTGAGCAAGACATCCCAGTTGAGAAATTTGAACCAAGCCTGTGCGTTGGGCGACTTCGTTCCGCCGAGATAAGCTTCGAAGGCCTGCATCTGCGCGACCAGCCGTTTGCGAGCTTCGACAGGGTTAGGCAACTGCTCGCCAGAGAGTTGAGTTCGGGCTCGTTCGATCGCTTGGCCGAGATCGGTCAGGGCGACGGAATTGCTCGGCGAAGCAGCGGGCGAGGGAGCCGGCGAAGGAGACTGCGCCGAAGCCCAGGGGGCGGTGCCGAGCAAGGCCAGGCTCAGGGCAATACTCCGCGCGACGCCGACGGCGGAGACGGCGGATGACCAACTAGAAGCGGTAGCCATCCGCGGCATCGGTTGCTGGGCAAAAAACATAACGCTGCTCCACGTCAGGGGTGTAAATCTCAACCCGAGCTATTGTAGCCATAACTCAGTGCCCTCCAAGCTGCCTAGATATCCCAACCGGAAAGCCCTGCGCAGACTCTCGCGGCGTTTGGCTCGCAGGGCATTTCCCGTGCCGTGACGTTACATCGGGCCGAAAGGGAGCTTCAGTTGGCTGTCGTCGGCATGCAGCCCGAATTCCTCGTACAGCAAGCTCGGCTGGATGTCGGTGTTGTTCTGGTACTTGCTGCGGTACTCGTCGACCGCACCTTCGAGGCAGTGGTAGATGATCTGGCAGATCTGCAAGCCCGGGTAGATCCGAATTGGCTGGACAGCGAACATTTCGAGTGTCCAGTAGCCGCAAAAGCCGGCGTCACCGAAACCGGCCGTGACGTGCACGAACAATCCCAGGCGGCCCAGCGACGAACGCCCCTCGATCATGGGAACCAGGTTGTGCGTCTCGGTCCTTTCGACAGTCCGCGCCAGATAGATCTGGTTGGGACTCATCACCAGACCGCTTGGCGGAATCTCCAGCCGGCGGTAACGGTTGGGGGCTTTCACGTCCAAGACGACTTCTTCGTAGACCAGCAGTTCGTTATGGAGGCAGAGGTTATAGCTGTTGGGGTTGAGTTGAGAGTCACAGAACGGATCGATCTTGATGTCGGTCCCTAACCGCCGCTTAATCTCTTGGCCTGATAAGATCATGGTTGCAGAAGTCCGCCCGATAGATATGGTGCTCACGAGGATTCGAGCCCCAATTGTAACCGTTGCCGGCAGCGACCGCGCGGGGACTGATTTCAGGGGCCGACGGCGGCCGGTTCAAAGCGGCCTGGCTTTTGCGGGGTTCGGCCCTGAGTCGGTCGCTTCGATCCCCAGTGAAGTCCCTGCCCGGTATGTCGCGACGCGAGGCCAGCAAACCGAAGGATGACGGAGCGCCTTTGAAGGAGGGCTGACCGCTTGTGGAGCGGAGTTTCGCAGCGGTGTATACTTAAGGCCAGCGGACAGGGAACCTGTTGGCGAGAGGCTGATCGATGACTCCATGGCGAGAACGTATGAGGCACGTGCTGACGTGGCGAGGCGCTCTGTCGAGCCGTTTTGGGCTCGAGCGCGTGACACTCCATTTGACGGCTGTGCTTGCGCTGCCTCTGACCGCAATTGCGTTGCTGCTGCTTTCCGCCTCATCTCCGGGATATGCTGAACTGCGCACCGCCGCGATCACGCTGCCGATCGTGTGGGTCGCCAGCTTGATCGTTCGCGTCGCAGCTCAGGTGCTAGCCATCGGCTCGCATGGCGACGAATTCGAGATGGTCATTGGACCGACTGGCAACATGTCCAATGACTACCAGCATCTGTCCGGTCCGGCGATGCTCTCTTATGCGGTGGCGGGCCAGTCGGCCACGTTGCTGTTGGCGATGCTCGGCTTGCTCGTCCTGGGGGCCATTGCTCCGTCGCCTGCCAATGGACTGACGATTGCGAGCATCCTCGATTTTCATGCAGGCTGGGGCAGCAATGCTTGGGCATCGCAGATCGTGTGGGTCAACGCGTTTCTTTTCGGCTTGCACTTGTTGCCTGCCGCGCCGTTCGATGCCCGAGCGCTGGTGGTCGGCTGGACGCAGGTGTCGCGTCCCAATCTTCCCCCTTGGCGCGTGCATCGCCTGTTGGCGGCGATCGATTCGCATCTAGCCGTCGGGCTGGCGGGATTTGCGCTGGCGATGATCGCCACGCGGTTGGCAGCGATGGAGCCGGTGTTCTCGTGGTATGCATTGTTGTTTGTAGCAGTCTACCTGCTGACGCTCAGCCAGTTCGAAGCGTACCAGGCGCAGCAGGAGGAAGAGTTTTCCACCGAGCCGCCGCTGGCTCGCCCGTGGAAGCAGCGCGATCCGGCCGGCGTCAACCTGCTGCGCCAACCGAAGCTGGGCGGCGACTACGCGACGCTCAGCTCGTTCGCCGAGCCACCCGAAGCCGCGCCGGCACCTGAAGCCTTGGACATCGACGAGATATTGCGGAAGTTGCACCGCGAGGGACAAGAAGCCCTCTCTGCCTTCGAGAAAGAGGCCCTGCTGATCGCCAGCCGCGAGCTCCAAGCCCGCCGCCAGCCTCCGCGCTAATCGGCAACTGCGCTACGGACGTTTCGATGCACGCGCTAGTAGGACAGGCCTCCGGCCTGTCAGGGCAGCGCGTCCGCCCGCGAGAAAGACAGTCCTGACAGCCCAGAGGGCTGTCCTACTTTCAAATCCCCTTCGCGCCCTATCGGGCGGCGGGTTGTCGCTGTAAAAAGGGGGCGAGCTCTCCTGAAGTCGGCCCGAGCCTGTTCGCTTTTGCTAATGAGCTGCACCTTTGCTAACGAGCTGAACGATGCAAAAAATCAAACTCTTCAAATCGATCGAGAGCGAGCTGCATTCGCTCGAAGATGAGATGAACGCTTGGATTGCCGAATCGGGCGCGCGGATTATTTCGGTGACGGGCAATATCGCTCCGCAGACCGGCAACACGCAGCAGGCTGGGATGTTTTCTGCGTCGGATGTTTTAGTGATTGTCTTATATGAGGTAGGTGATGTCTGAAGCGTCGACGGGATGTCGGTTGTTGATTCTGGGAGCCCATCCGGACGATGCTGAAATTCATGCAGGCGGCTTGATCGCCCGGCACGCAGCGGCCGGCTCGGTCATTCGCAGCGTGTCGGTCACCGACGGCCGCAGCGGGCACCATGAGATTCCCCCGCCCGATGTGGTCACCATACGCCGCGAGGAAGCCCGCGCCGCCGGCGCCGTCGTCGGCGCCGACTCGGTGACCTGGGATTTTCCAGACGGAGGACTGGTCGCCGATTTGGCTCTGCGGGCCGCCCAGATTCGCGAAAACCCGAGCTTCCAGCCGGACCTCGTGCTGACGCATCGCTTGTGGGATTACCACCCGGATCATCGAGCCGTGGCCCAAGCGGTTCAGGACGCGTGCTACCTGGTCACGGTGCCTCATATCGCCGCCGACATACCGGCGCTGCGCCGCGATCCACTGGTCGCCTCCATGGTCGATCTCTTCCATCGGCCTCAGCGCTTCCAGCCGCATGTGCTAGTTGACGTCACGGCCGAACTCGACACGATCGTGCGAATGCTCGCCTGCCATGCTTCGCAAGTTTTCCAGTGGCTGCCTTACCACGACGGATTGCTCGACACGCTGCCGGACGAAGAATCCGAACGCATGCTGTGGCTGCGCGATTGGTATCTGAAGATCTGCGCAGCCCGCCGGGCGCATTTCGCTGCCGAGCTACAAGCGCTAGGAGCCGGCGCGCCCGCGGCCATTGAAGCTTACGAGATCAGCGAGTATGCCAGACCGCTCGACGCCGCCGAGCGGCAGCGGCTCTTCCCGGGCGGCTTTTTTCAATAAAGCCGCAGTCGGTCCCGCGACGTTTACTTAACGAAGCACACTCGCTCACTGCGCTAGTCGGAATTCTGTGGGGCTAGTCGGAATTCCGCGGGCTCGGGGAGGTTGAGCATTGTCTTCAGCATCAGCGAGCCGGCCGTTTGTCCGATGGCTCGCTGGCGCGCCGCCGCCTCGGAGTACGCGCTTGCCAACGTTTCCAGTTCGGCGCTCGCTGGCGCCTCCT
>JBQCJB010000300.1:0-2745 GCA_051953155.1 Aureliella sp.
TGGTCGCAGCCGGACTGGCTCAGGAAAGCGACGGAGCCCTGTGCATCTTTCTGCCCAGCTTCGACACGCCGATGATCGTCCGCAAGCAAGACGGCGCCTTTCTGTATGCGACGACCGACCTGGCCACGATCGAATATCGGATGGAACACTTCCATCCTCAGGCGATGCTCTACGTGGTCGACCATCGGCAGAGCGAGCACTTTGCCAAACTGTTCGCAGCGGCCCGCGCGATCGGTTACGACCGCGTCGAACTGGAACACATCAGCTTCGGAACTGTGACCGGTCCGGACGGTAAGCCATTCAAGACCCGCGACGGCTCCGTCGTCGGGCTCGACTACTTGCTAGACGAAGCCGTCGATCGGGCCTATCAGGTCGTCTGCGATCCAGAGCGGCTGAAGAAAGCGAATCTCGAGATGTCGGAGGTCGAGAAACGCGCGGTGGCCGAAACAGTCGGGCTGGGCGCGATCAAATACGCGGACTTGTGCCACAATCGCACCAGCGACTACGTGTTCGACGTTGACCAAATGGTTCAGCTGGAAGGCAACACGGCCACTTACATCCAGTACAGCTACGCCCGCATTTGCAGCATCCTCAACAACGCCGAGGTGTGCCCAACGCCCCAGTGGATCGCCGGTGTCGATTTGACGCTGGCCGATCCCGCCGAGCGCGATTTGGCGGTGCAACTCCTGCAATTCGAAGATGCGCTAGCCGGATGCCTAGACGGCTATTATCCCAGCGTGCTGACAGCCTATCTCTACAATCTGTCGAAGCACTATGCCGTCTTCTATGACCGCTGTGCCGTCTTGAAGGCCGAAAGCGATCAACTGCGCAGCAGCCGACTGCTCCTGTGCCATGCGACCGGGGCGACTCTGAAACTGGGGCTGAGCCTGCTCGGTATCGGCGTCGTCGACCGCATGTAGATTGGTCTAGCTCTCGAGTTGTTGCTTGGCGCGTTCGAGCGTTTCCCGCTCGGGGCGGGCCTTGTAAAACGGGTCGAGCGGAAAGCAGCCGCTGACGATGCCGTTGCGCGGCGCGGTCGTGCAGTCGCTAAAGGTACGGCACACCAGCTTGCGGACCGGCGCAGCGGCCGCTAGCGAGTCGCGGGGCATGCGCGGGTAGGACAGCACCATGCGGCCCAGTCCAACCCCGTCGACCATACCGGCTCGCACCGTGGCCTGTGCCACCAGCGGCAGAAACTCTTGCAAGTAGGTGTAGCCCGAACCGATCACCGGCATCGCCGGGAATCTGGCTTTGATCGCAGCCACCGCATTGATTTGCCGCGCCACGCCGACCAGCGGGTCTTCCGGCGGCTGGTATCCGTCGCTGGGCGGAAACAGGGCAGGCCGCTGGATGTGCGGATTGTAGTAAGGGCTGCCGCAGGTGAGGTTCACCGCGATCACGCCCCGCTTGGCCAGCTGCTCGAACAACCACAGCGGTTCGCTGAGGTCGAGTTGAGTCGGATCGCTGGGATCGCTGCCGAAGGCATGCGGATACGGTTGGTCGTCGGGCCAGGCAGCAGGCCGTCCGACCTCATCTCCTTGTTCATATGGCAAGAAATCGAACAAGCTGAGCCGCACGCCGGCCGCCAGATCAGGCAGTTCTTGGCCAATGCGGTCGATGATCGTCAGCAGAGCTCGAGTGCGGCCTTGCAAGTCACCGCCGAAGCGGCCGGGCCGCGTCCGCGCGCTGAGAAATTCGTGCAGCAAATAGCCGTGACAGGCTTTGACGTCGACGAAGTGAAAGCCGACGCGTGCAGCCAGGTGGGCCGCAGCAACATAGGCGTCAATCAATTCGTCGATTTCCTCGTCGCTGAACACGACCGATTCGTCGAGCGGGTCGATCTTCATGCGCCGATCGAGCACCGGATGGTGGTACGCGATGCGCGGCTGGTAACGCTTGTGGTCTTCCGGTTTACAATAGCGGCCGGAATGGGTCAGTTGCAGTCCGACGACCAGGTCGTCCGTCGAATCGCCTGCCTCGCGATGGGCCTGTTGGAGCGTCGTCAGCAAGCGAGCCAGGCCCGCTGCGTTGGAGCCAGTGGCCAGTGTCTGGTTAGGATTGGCACGTCCGTCGGGCCGCACCGCTGCCGCTTCGCCGCCCCAAATGAGCTTAGCGCCACTCTCGCCGAACCGCTGCCAACGCCGCAGCGTCAGCTCCGACGGTGTGCCGTCCCGGTTCGCATCCCAGCCTTCCATCGGATGAATGCACCAGCGATTACCAGCGGTCAGCCGTCCAAGCGCCAAGGACGCCGCTAGCGGCGATCCATCCGCGGCTGAGAGCAGTTCGCGGTCGCACGGAATCTCGATGCCCAGTTCCTGTAACCGGGCCTGGAACGCGTCCACATTGCGCAGCTGCGCGACGCGGGGATAACTGGTGCTCATCGTGCGTGCCTTTTCGTCTACCACCCTTGCGCCACCAAAATCACAAAGGCACAAGGGTACACACCTCGTCGAGGTTGTACCGATGTGCCTTCGCGTCTTTGCTCGATTTTTTTCTGAAAGTTTATTGGCCCTTGTCGGCCGCCGGCTTGTCGCTTGCCGGCTTCTCCGAAACAGCTTGGCCAGGGGCGGGTTCCCCAACTACTGCTTTATCTGTGGCGACCTTCTTTTCTGCGTCTTTGGCGCTCTTAGGTTTAATGACTTCCGGCAGGGGTTTGCCGTTGGGGACAAAACGCATCGAGACCGAATTGACACAGTGACGCGTATTCTTTTGCGTGAATCCTTCGCCGAAGAAAACGTGGCCCAG
>JBQCJB010000301.1:0-7441 GCA_051953155.1 Aureliella sp.
ATGTGGGGCTGGCCGGCGTCTGGCTGTTTGCACCCTGCTCGCCTTGGCTACCGGAGGGTGGACGCTGGGTCGAGCCTCGGGTCTGCGTCGTGCGCACGGCATACTGCACTTTTCCGAGCGGGCCGCTGGCTTTGCCTTTGAGGACGACCTGTGTCCCCTCGGCGATGCGCAGTCCGCTGCGGAATTCGACCTCTTCGCGCGGGGGCAAGTTGCCATGCGAGCTGAGCAGGTAATCGGGATAGGCCAGTTCCAAGTGCATGTTGGTGACGACTGCCGGGTCGACCACTTCCAATCGCAGGTCATCCAGCCGCGTGTCGCCACCGACGACATCGAACGTTATATCGCCGCTCATATCGACCAGCGGAGGTCCGTCCAGCATGAACGTTTGCCACTGGTCGCGGTTCCCCCCGAGGCGGCGCATATTGGCTCGGCCGCGCGAGCCATCGGCCAGCTGATAGAAAAGCGTGCACAGTTCCGGGACTTGCGGCGCGGTCGTGTCGGCCAGCACTTGCAAAACGGCCGCTCCGCCGCGTGGCACGCGGACCGTATTATCGACGAAGGGCAACAGCAAACGGTCGGCTGACAATTGCCCGGTGAAGGTCGGCAATTGCACCTGAACCCCGTCCGGCTGCAGCCGCGCCATCCGCGGCCAGCGTTCGTCGGAGAGGGCAAACAGCCGCGCCGACCACAGCGAAAGCCAACCGGGCCGGGCGAGCCCTACGCCCAGCGTCAGCGCCAGCAGCGCCGCCGTACACGCGGCCAGCAGCCAAATGGGGCGCCAATTCAGCAGCCCACGCACGTCCAGGCTCTCAACGCGGCGCGAGACCGACGTGTGCACCCGCGCAAGCATCGCTCGATACGCCGGGCGATTGGACACGTCGACCAGCGGTTTGTCGCTGAGTTCAACGACGGTCACCAATTCGTTGTTCAGCTCTGGAAAGTGACGCTCGACGAGCAAAGCCAGACTGCGATCGGACAGCCGCGCGAGCCAGCGGCGTCCCAGCCGCCACAGCAGTGCCCACGCGACGCCCAGTGCCATCGCGGTCAACAAGATTTGACGCAGCCACCGCGGTGTTTCGTTGGAGCCAAATTTCACCGGCACGTAATCGATCAGCGCGCCGAACCAAAAGACGATCAGCACGCACAGTGCTGCGACCAGCAACCCATCCCACAGAATGCGCTGGCGAATGCGGCCGCGCAAGCGCGCCAACACGCCGCGCACCGGGCGCGACAGTTCAAAGCCGCCAGAGTCCGGCGGTTCTTGGCGAGAATCCCCGCGCCCCTGCGGCGACATATCTGCGGCCATGCTCACACTGCAATGAAAGAAAACGAGTTCCTGCTGCGCACCTTCAAGGCCATTATGTCAGAAGCGTGACGATGGGTCGACTGTGGAAGAGGCGTTCAGATGTGGATAAAAAGCCTGGAAAACGCCGACCGGTCAATCGCCAAGGTGCACGAACGTCCGTACAATGTCGACGACGATGGAGCGGCGCCCGGGGAGCATCGACGACCTTTGATCGCTCCACTCTTCGCTTGATCTTCACTGCCGCGAATATGCCCTAAAGGAGTGTGCACATGGTTCGGACTGGCTGCATGGCCATGGCTTTGGGAGTCTGCCTGGCGCTGACCACAAGCCTCTTCGCTCAAACCGCCCCCAAGGGCGGCAGCCCGGCGGCCGGTGCCGGCCGCGGAGCGCAACCCGTTTATGACATCATGGCGATGCTCAATGCCATCGATCCCTACCGGCCCACCAGCGAGCAGAGCGGCACGATCCATGTGTACGGTTCGACGGCCATGGACAACATGGTCCACGCCTGGGCGGACGAGTACCGTCAGTTCTATCCCAAGGTCAAAGTCGAGATCGCCGCAGCCGGCTCGGGCGACGCGTTTGCCAAACTGCAAGAAAACCCGCAGGCCTTGGCCATGCTCTCGCGTCCAGTCAAACCCGAAGAACTCGAGAAACTGAAATCGGACAAGATCAAAGAGCCGGTGGCAGTCACGGTGGCAAGAGAAGCTTTGGGCGTGTTCGTTCACGCCAGTAACCCGCTGAAGGCCATCACCGCCGAACAGTTGCGAGCAGTCTTCACCAAGCAGACGAGCGACGCAGATCTCAAGTGGAAATTGCTGGGCGTCACCGGGCCGATGGCCGAGCAGCCAATCCATTTGGTGCTCCGCGCCGACACCAGCGGCACGCAATCCTTCCTGCGCGAGTTCGTCTTCGGAGGCATGGAGATGCGCACGACTGAGGAGAGCCACGGTTCGAATAGCGACGTGCTCGGAACCCTGGCTCAAGACCCGCTGGCCATTACGATTTGCGGCCTGCGGGCCAATGCATTTTCCGTGCGAAGCCTGCCGCTGATCAGCGGCGGCGTGGCGATTCCCAGCGACGATGCGGCCGTGCTGAGCGGCCATTACCCGCTGACACGGAGTCTGACGCTGGTCGTCGATCTCGGGCAGACGCAGCCCGAAGCCAAAGCGGCTCAAGAACTGGTGCATTTCGCCCTTTGCCGTTCGGGACAATTGTCGGCGATCCGCGCCGGTTTCTTTCCCGCCGATCTGCCGACTCTCAAGGCAGGCGTTAACTTGCTGCATCGCGATCAGTTCCACTAACCGACACGCTTACGGAGATCATCATGACTGGAAACTACGGATGGCTGGCGGTCGTCGCGGGACTGGTCGGTTCGCTTGCCGCCACGCCGGCTGCGGGCCAGCTGAAATTTGGCGGCACGACCAGCAGCAGCGACCTCTACAACAACTTGCCTGGCTGGCAAGGTGGAAGCTGGTTCAGCAATACCTTGGTGCCATCCCAAGACTGGCGACTGGGAGTGCAGGTCGACAACCTGAACACGGGCGTCTACGTCCGGCAAGTCGCGCCGAACTCGGCCGCGGCCCGGGCGAATTTGGAAGTGGGCGATTTGATCGTCGCCGTTGCCGGCCAGCAAGTCGGTATCGTCGACGGCCTGCCGATCGACGTTGGTACCGAAATCAAACGCCGTGCCGACTCGAGCGGCAACGTCACCCTGCTCGTCCAGGACAGCCGCACTGGCCGGCTGGCTTCGATCCGCGTGAAACTCGACGGCAATCAATCGGCGCTGCGCGGGCAGGTTGTTCTCCGCGACCGAATTCAACTGCCGGCCGACGCTCAGGCGACGGTAACCATCGAAAACCTGTCACGGCCGCTGTACGCCGTCCGCAACGGCGAGACCTCCGTCTACATGAACGGCCAGATGAATGTGCCGTTTGAGATCGCCTATGACCCGGCGTATATCGACGCCAACGACGCCTATCAGGTCCGCGCGCGGATCATCTCCGGCGGCCGAGTTATCTGCGACACGATCCAACCGGTGCGCGTCTTTGGAAACAACCCGAGCAGCGACGTCCAGGTAGTGGTCGCTCCGATCCAATCGAGTAACGTCGCCAGCACAGGCACGCCCGTTTTTTCAGCTGGTTACGGAAGCAATGACGCGTTGATGGCCCAGTACCAGCAAATCTATCGGCGCTACTTGGGCCGCGACCCTACGAGCCTGGAACTGGCGGCGCTGCTGGTCTCGCCGACAGCCGCAGCCGACCTCGATTCGCTGCCGATCAGCCTGATGGCCAGCCAGCAGTATTTCGACGCGGTCGGCAATAACAACACGATGTGGATCACCAACGTGTTCGAGAAGATCATCGGCCGGCCGCCTACCATCCAAGAGCGCGACCAGTGGCTGAAGTATTTCAGCGACCTACGCGGCTCGCGCGTCGACGTGCTTCGCCAACTCTATCGCTCGGCGCCCAAACGCTGAGCAGAAACTGCGAAGGCGAATTGCCGAAGTGTGACTGCGGCTGTTTGATCGCAGCGGTTTAAAGGCAACTGGATGATTGCCGCTGTGAGAAGTCAGGCGCTGGACTTTTAACAGCGAGCTAGCGCACGGGGCGTTGGCCGCTGGCCGTGCGAACGGCGGGCTGGGCCGAACTGCCCTTGCCGCGGGGAACCCAAACGGTGTGCTGGCGGTGAGCGTTGTTGAGAAAGATTTCTTGCTCGGCAACCACGCGCCGGCCGTCAGGCAGAGTGTAGTAAACGAATACGACCAGGCGATCGGCTTGTGGCTTCGGCCCGTTGAGTGGCAGGGAGAGGTGGATTCCCTGACTGCTGCCGATCGGCTGAAGTTTGGCTTGGACTTCTTCCGCTTCCAACGTCCAACGTCCGGCCGGCTTTTGGGAATTGTCGCTCGCCGGATCGAGCGCCACGATCAACAGCTGCGCGGGCAGCGGCACGAACTGGCCAGAGGCGTTCAGCGGTTGCAGCACCAAGGAGAGCGCGTCATCGTCGCCTTCGCTGTCGGAATCGACGGCGCGGCAGAGCGACGGATGAAATTTGACTTCGACGATCCGCTGGTCGCGCGGCATTTCCGCAACCGCAGGCAGCCGCGCCGGGCCGTCACTGGTGACCGAGGCCAGTTGCGCGGGCACCGCGATCTGGCCTACTTCGACCTCTAAATCGCTGGGGGTGCCTAGCGTCAACGGCGCCGAGCCGTCGCTGCGCGGCGCAGGCAGGGTGGGCGGCATCGCTTCGCCTTGCTCAATCGTAGGCGGCACGAGATTCTTCAGGTCATATGGATCCGATTCGCCGGCGCCCGGCGCCTGCGCAGGGGGTGGCAATTCGGAAGGCGAAAGAGGATTTTCGCCTGCCGGTTGCGTTGGGGCTAGGCCGGAACCGACATCTTGCGGCGCCTCGCGTCCCAGTGGTGGACGAGCCTCGAGCGAAGGCGCCGGGCTGGGCTGGCTGGGCTGGCTGGGCTGGCTGCCCGGTGGGCGGACACTTCCGGGTGAGCCGGCAGCACCAGGCAATGGCTGGGGCGTTTGAGCGGCAGAGCCTTGAGAAAATGAACGCTGGCCGCCACCGAATTCTGTTTTCGCCGATCCGCTGGCCAGTCCGCTTCGCAGCCGCGCATTCTCCGACTGCAGTGCGTCGAGTTCCTGTTCCAGCGCCCGGTACTCGCTGTCGAATTCGTACAACTGGTCCTCGAGATCGCGAATCTCCGAGGCCATGTTCTCGATATAGACGTCGGTATACGCTCGCCGGGCACATCCGCCGGCTAGTGGCAGCCAAGCCGCTGCCAGGCACAGGAAAACGGTCCGACCGATCCCGGTGCGCAGCGTTGCCCAGCCGGCATGCGGCCGAGGGCTCCTGCACAATGGATCGATCGCAGCGAACACCACGCGTTGGTTTCCTGTTGGCCTCGGGACGATGAAAATTCCAGACTGGGTAACGTCGGCGCAGGCTGAAAGCCGCGCTTCGGCAAGGAATTACAAAATTTTCCATATTCGAGTCAAGTCGAGCCTCGCCGCGGCAGACAGAATGGGCGGCGCTGAACTGGCAGGCGAGAGTGGGCAGGCCGGAGTGGGCAGACTGGAGAAGGCGCGCGAAAAGGGCAGGCTATTCGGCGGCACGCTCGAGTCGGTCGGCCAGGGCCGCCCCGGTGCCCTGGCTGGGCACACGCTGGCAAAAAACCAGTTTCAGGCCGCGGCGATCCACCTCGCGAAGGGCTTCGTAAAAGGCGCGGGCGTAGTCGTCGATGCTCGCGTATGCGACATGCCAACCAAACTCGGCGGGGCGCGAGTGAGCTTGCAAGCCCAGGTAAGCCGCCGCAGAGTCGGCAGTTGCATCCTGAGGCTGGTCGACCAAATGCACTCGGGCGCGGGGACGGTAGTGGGGATGCCGGCGGCCGGGGGAGTTTTCGCCAGGATCGACGTTCGCGCCGGCGGTAGTCGCTCGCGGGTCGACCTGCTGGATTTGTTCGAGCGTGATCGCGCCGGGCCGCAGGATGCGAGGGGCTCCGCCCAAGCAATCGACCACGGTCGACTCCAATCCGATTCTGGCCGGCTGGCCGATCAGGATGGCATCGATGTCGGCGCCGAAGTCCTCGACGACGCTTTGCCAGGTCGTGCAGCTCGGTCGCCCCGAGCGGTTGGCGCTCGGAGCCGCAACGGGCACGCCCGCCGATCGCAGCAGTTGCCGCGTGCGAGGCTCGGCGGGAATGCGCACGCCAACCGAATCCAAGCCGGCGGTGACCGCCGCCACAATTTCACGACGTTTGGGAACGACGACCGTCAGCGGCCCGGGAGCAAAGCGGCGGAGCAGCTCCGCGGCCAGCGGCGGCACCTCGCGCGCGGCCAGCGGCAGTTGATCCACGTCAGCGACATGCACGATCAACGGATTATCGGTCGGGCGTCCCTTCACGGCGAACAGCCGCGCAACGGCCGCAGGGTTGGTCGCATCGACACCCAGTCCGTACACCGTTTCGGTAGGAAAGGCCACCAGCCCGCCAGAGCGCAAGCACTCGGCAGCTCGCACTGGGTCATCGCAAAGTTCGGGCTTCCTCGCCGCGTCAGCCCGCTCATGCATCGCTAATAACCCGGGGCTGACTGAAGAGGTGGGCCAGCAGCGCATCCAACGGAGCCCGCACGTGGTCGAACCAGACCTGGACGTCGGTCGAGCCGCCGTGGGCCCACGCGACCAACAGGCCGAGCACCGCCAGGTTCGCTGTCGGCAAGAACATCCAACAGAAGCGAGCTCCGACCAGTTTCAAATCGCTTTGGTCGCGGTGCGTTTCCCGGTAGGTGCTCACCACGTGGAATCCGAGCGCCATGCCGAGAAAAAATCCGGGCCAGGGCAAAATCGAAACGGGCATCAGGTAAGCGATAAACAACAATCCCAGGGCGGCGGTCGGAAAGAAATACGGCGCTAGCGTGATCAACCAGTTCCCGCGTCCCATGAAGCGCACCTCTCCTCCACGCCCGAGCGAGGCGCGAAAGCCAACGATGCGGTGTCCGGTCGCCCAGGCAAAGATGGCGTGGGTCAGCTCGTGCTCGAGTGTGATCATCCACTGCCCGAGGCGACTGTGGTCCAACCAACGCCGCCACAGCATGATGAAGCCGATCGTGCCCAACGCCAATGGCACGACTCCCAGCGGCTGCGTGAGGACATGGACGGCCAACATCAACAGCCCCCAGGCAAACAGAGGCAACCCGCACAAGGCCAGCAGACCGACCGGCCACTTCATCCATTCGACGGCTCGATCGATCCTGGCTGCCCACAACGCGCGTCTGCTCATGGCGATTTACCGTCGGGCCAGCGCTCCCAGCCCGATCAACTCCGGTCCGATTTCGGTCGTCTCCACCGCGCCGAACAGCGTATGGCAGTTCGCATCGTGGACCAGCACGTTTAACAACTGACCGGCTTGCCGCTGATTGCCGTCCCAGACGACGATCCGATCGCAGTGCGTCCGTCCCGTCATCTGACAGACGTCCCCCAGCTCATTTCGCCGGACGGCCAGTTTGCTTGGCCCTTCCACAAAAACTTCGACTCGTTTGCCGAGAAAGCGCAGGTTCTCTTCCTGAGAAATCGAATTCTGCAGTTCCAGCAGCGCATTGTTGCGGGCTTGCTTGACCTCCGGAG
>JBQCJB010000302.1:0-4400 GCA_051953155.1 Aureliella sp.
ACAAAATTGCTGGCCAACCTCCTCCAGCATCCACTTTTCGCATGAGCCCGCGCCTTACGTAAACCGAACAGCCAAAAACCGGCGAGCAAAGGAAAGCCCTACGCCCGCACCTTCTAGTTGCAATTGTCGCTGAAACGTGGCCGGCGAGTCAACGCTGGGCGGTTTCGAGAGTCCCTGTTTCGGCGTACAATCGCTCGCGTCGCTGCCGCTCCGATCCAGCGGCGGGCGAACGGTTTCTCTCCGGCCGCACCCATCCGGCCTTTTTTCATCAGGCAACGGCATTTATGAAGATTTTGATCGTCGGCAATGGTGGCCGAGAACACGCTCTGGCTTGGAAGATCAAGCAGAGCCCACGGGCGTCGCGGGTCTTCGTCGCCCCAGGCAACGCAGGTACCGCAATCGATGCCGAGAACGTGGCGATCGCTGCCGACGACATCCCGGCGCTGATCAAGTTCGCCAAGCAAGAACGGATCGAGCTGACGGTCGTCGGCCCCGAAGCCCCGCTGGCACTGGGAATCGTCGATGCGTTTATGTCGGAGAACCTGCGGATTTTCGGACCGTCGCAGGCTGCCGCCCAGCTGGAAAGCAGCAAGGTTTTCTGCAAGAGCCTGCTGCGTCAAGCCGATGTGCCCACGGCCGACTTCCAGGTGTTCCGCGATCCCGACGATGCCATGCGTTTCGTCAAAGGACGCTTTCCAGGCGAACGCGATCGTTGCCCGGTCGTCGTCAAAGCCGATGGCCTCGCAGCTGGCAAAGGCGTTGTCGTGTGCAAACGCCGCGACGATGCCCTGGAAGCGATCGACCGCATCTCGCGCCGCCGCGAGTTCGGCAAAGCCGGCAATCAGATCATCATCGAAGAACGCCTGGAAGGGCAAGAAGCCAGCGTGCTCGCGATCACCGACGGCCAAACCATCGTGCCTCTGCCGCCGGCTCAAGACCATAAACCAGCCTTCGACGGCGATACCGGTCCAAACACCGGGGGCATGGGTGCCTACTGCCCGACGCCCATCGTCGACGACGCCATGATGGCCTGGATCGAAGAACACGTCCTGGTGCCGACAGTGCACGCGATGAAGCGCAACCGCAAGCCCTTCCGCGGCGTGCTCTACGCCGGGCTCATGCTCACGCCGACCGGGCCGAAAGTGCTCGAGTACAACGTTCGCTTTGGGGACCCGGAATGCCAGCCGCTGTTGATGCGGCTGAAATCCGACCTGCTGGATCTGCTCGAGGCGACCGTCGACAAACGCCTCCACGAAATCGATCCGCCGCAATGGGATCCGCGGCCGTCGATCTGTGTCGTCATGGCCAGCCAAGGGTATCCCGGAGCCTATGAAACGGGACGCCCGATCACCGGCATCGACGCAGCCGATGCCCTTGAGGACGTCAAAGTATTCCATGCCGGCACGCGCATGGACGGCAACAACATCGTCAATGACGGCGGCCGCGTGCTAGGCGTTACGGCCTTGGGCAGTTCGATCTCGGCTGCCAAACTCCAGGCGTACACAGCCGTTCAAAAGATCCGCTGGTCGGGTGGCTGGTGCCGCAAAGACATCAGCGACAAGGCCCTGCAGCACGTGTCCAATGCCTAGCAGTCCCACCAGCGACTCGACCCGCGGCAACAGGGCTGCGACGAGTGCTGCCAACAGCGCTGCGGCGTTGGCCAACCGGCAGCTCGATGCGATGGACTACGCAAGCTTGCGAGCAGCGATCGAAGCGATCGTGCCGCTGGTAGAGGAATCGCAGCGACTGGGGGGCATCGAGTTTCGCTGGCACAAGGTGGCCGAGCCCGATCGCTTGCTGAGTGAAGCAGTCGACGAGAGCCACTTGCCCGCCACCGATGTGGACCCTTTCTGGGCCGTAGCCTGGCGAGCAGCCCAAGGGCTGGATGCCTTTCTCGAGCGTTTCGAGCTGAGCGGTGTGCGCGTCTTGGAGCTCGGCGCGGGCTCCGGGCACGCGGGCTTGGCTGCGGCCGCCCGAGGAGGCCAGGTGACGCTGACCGATACGGTCGATCTAGCTTTGCTGATTGCTCGGCTGAACAGTTGGCCGGTCAAGGATCGCGTCATTTACCGTCGCCTGCGCTGGGGCGAGCAGCAATTGGACGCGGAGCCGTTTCCGTTGATCCTCGGGTCTGACTTGGTCTATGATCCGAACCATTTCCCGCAACTGGAGCGATGTGCGCGCCAGCATTTGGCCGCTGGCGGACGGTGGATCTTGAGCGAGCCGAACCGGCACACGGGGGATCGCTTTGGCAAGTGGATTGTGTCCGCCGGTTGGGAGTGCGACGAGCATCAGCTGGACCTGGGCGACGGCCGCGTGAGCATTCGCATCTTCGATTGCCGGCTACCGGGCTGAGCTCAAGCGGGAAACGAAAAAGGCCCACCTTCGCGGATTAAGCGAGAGGCGGGCCTGTTGGTCATTTCTGACGGTGATCGGAGACTAGCGAAAGCTTCAGTCGTGTGCGCACCTGAGCGGAATGGAAAAGGTGCCAATCGAAGCGTTACACGAGTTCTTTCTTGCCACCGATCAACGTGCGGAGGCGTTCGGCCAGAAGACGTGCGTCGAACGGCTTCTTGAACGTCTCATTGATGCTCGACCGGTCAAAGCTGAACGTCTGGCCGTCGTCGGGCAGCAAGGCGATCAGAATGATGTCGGTGAAGTCATTGTTCTTGCGCAAGTTCTGGCAGATCTGCAGGGCTTCCACTTTGCCGATCGAGAAGTCGACGATCATGCAGTCGGGATGGAAACTTTCTGCCTGGATGCCCGCCTCAAAGCCACTGGCTGCGGTACCGACTTTGAACGATTTCTCGAGCGGCAATTCCCGCTTGAGGTTCTCGATCAACACCTGATCTTGAGCGACGATCAGGACTTTGGCCATGGCTTCGTCTTCAAGGTCTCCCAGGGGCATACCATGCTCCTTGAGGAACTTGATGAGATACTCGCGAGGGATGCGGCGATCTTGTGATCCCGGAATGCGATATCCCTTAAGCCGGCCGGAGTCGAACCACTTGCTGACGGTCCGAGGGGCCACCTTGCAGATCTTTGCGACCTGTCCTGTGGTGAACACCTTCATATTAAGGATCTCCGTTTTCCTTTCAAAATTTTTCAGCTTTGCCGTAGGGCAGTCACACGCCTTCTCGGGCAAAGCACTGTTGGCCCCTGCCGCAGTTGTTGATAAGCTTCCCCGGTAATGAGCTATCCGTCAGTCGGCCAGCTCGAGCGGGGCGGCCAATCGCTGACGGCATAAACCGCCAACAACCGCGCACACTTGGGTCAGGGCTTTTCTGGTGGTCCGGCTATCGACGGGAAGCTCCATCGAAGTCGAAGCCAACGTTTTGGTCAGGTTGCTCTGATCTGTTCCTTCAGGATCGGATCATGGCGCCGTCTGCTGTCGCCGCACCCCCGTACAGCCACGCAAACAACCGCTGCGAGGCAGTGCGCGAAAGAGTCGCCAGGCCGGGTCGATCGTTGCCAAGCAAGCAACACAGAGAGAATTTGTGCGGGACCTCCACAGATTCGCTAAAGCCAGCGCGAGCCAGCCCTAAAACGCCTCTGCGAGAGCGCGAGCCCACGCACACACGCGGTGTGCGCAAGCCGATACCAAATTCCCCCCTAACCAACTCAGCCGCTCCACTTCCGCCCCACCACAATC
Organism: Aureliella sp.; assembly: GCA_051953155.1. Classification (GTDB taxonomy): domain Bacteria; phylum Planctomycetota; class Planctomycetia; order Pirellulales; family Pirellulaceae; genus Aureliella. The sequence continues at coordinate 3,650 of JBQCJB010000302.1, forward strand.
GATGCGTCAGGACCGAGCAGAACAAACTGTCCGCAGATTGTTTTCGATTCGAGCCGGGTAACTACTTTAGGAAGATTGCTCGTTTGCTCGCCTTCATCCGCCATAACCGGCGAATCAGCGCAGTTCAAACTAGCCAAGTTAACATTCCGGTCGATTCGGCCTCGAAAAACGATCTCGACTTGTCGACTTGCCGAGCGGCCTCGCCTCGGAGGATTGGACGCGATCGCACCCACGTCGGTTCCCCTCTGCAATAATGATAGGAGGCCCGCTCGTTTCGTCCACAAATTTGCTGCCGGAAACCAATGATCAGCCTCTTCGAACTCTTCAAGATCGGCATCGGCCCGAGCAGCTCACATACGGTGGGACCCATGCTAGCGGCCAAACAGTTCGCCGACGAACTGGCCCATGCCTCCACTCCCGACCACGTGTCGCGCATCACGATCGAATTGTTTGGCTCTCTCGCGCTGACCGGCCTGGGACACTCGACCGATCGCGCGGTCCTTCTCGGACTGATGGGCCAGCATCCGCGCACCGTCGATCCTGCGAGCATCGAACCGCGGTTCGCCGAAGTCACTGGCCAGCACTCGCTCCGCTGGCTGGACAGGTACCCGATCCAGTTCGACCCGCGCCGCGATCTAATCTTCCACCGCGATCGCAGCCTGACGCGGCATCCCAACGGTCTGCAGTTCACCGCCTACGACGCCCAGGGCGCGCAGCTGCTCGAGCGGCGTTACTACTCGGTCGGCGGCGG
>JBQCJB010000303.1:0-5334 GCA_051953155.1 Aureliella sp.
ATCGCCGCCACGGCAGCTTGGCGCGGGCCAACCCGACTGGCCAGGCGCGGTTGGTCGTGGTTGCCCAAAACCCAGTTCGGCCAACCCCATTTCGGCAAGGCCGATTCGTAGTTATCGATGCTGTCAGCGATCACCCGCGCATTCCACGGCAGAGTAATCAGTTGAAAATTGAAAGGTAAATGAACGCCCGTGCCGTGGGCGCCGTAATACGTCATCAACCGATCGACCGGCAAATAGATTTCGCCAACCATCATGCGTTCGTCATAGCTGTCCAGCAAGCCGCGCATCCGGTTGATGATTGCGTGCACCTCCGGCCGATCGGTCGTGTAGGTCGCCAACAGTCGATGGTGCGGCGGTTCATGCGGTTGGAAAGTCGGATTCTCGGGATTGTCGCGAAACTCGTCGTCCTTGATGATCAACCAAATCACATCCAGCCGGAATCCGTCGACACCTCGATCCAGCCAGAAACGCATCGAGTCGAGCATCGCATCGACGACCTGCGGATTGCGCCAGTTCAAATCGGGTTGGGCCGGCAGGAAATGATGATGATAGTACTGGCCGGTCTGTGGATCGAACGTCCAGGCACCACCGCCGAACGAACTGAGCCAGTTATTGGGCGGCCCGCCACCGGGAGCTGGGTCTCGCCAGATGTACCAGTCGCGTTTTTCTGACGACCGCGACGACCGCGACTGGACGAACCAGGGATGCTGATCGGAGGTGTGGTTGGGAACGAAGTCGAGCACCACGCGCAAGCCGCGGCGATGCGCTTCCTCGACCAGACGGTCAAAGTCTTCCAGGGTGCCAAAGAGCGGGTCGATGTCGCAGTAGTTGGCGACGTCATACCCGAAATCGGCCATCGGCGACGGGTACACCGGTGACAGCCAGATCGCATCGACACCTAACCACTCCAGGTATTCCAGCCGGGCATGGATGCCGGCCAGGTCGCCAACGCCGTCGCCGTTGGAATCTTGAAACGACCTCGGGTAGATCTGGTAGATAACACCCCGTTGCCACCATTCATGGCGTTCCGTCATCGCGTCTCTCCTTGCAGCTAGGTTGGTCTCTCTTCGATGAGGCTTCGGATGCCTGCGTGCCGGGCCAGCGCGCCCTTTACCCGACTGCGCTCAGGCGGGCGACAACTCCTTCGTTCGGTTTCAGGCAAAGTTGTTCCGACGATCGGCGGCGGTCCGGCTCTACCGTCGATAGCAAGACCTCGGCCGTTCGCCCAGGTATCGGCCACGTGACCGCTTGCTTTCGAAAATTGATGGCGATGAGCAAGCCATCTTGTTCGGAGCCACGCTGGAAGGCCAACACTTCATCCGGTGCATCGAGCGGGGTGTACTCGCCCAACAGTAAAGCCTCTTCGGTCGCTCGCAGCTTGAGCAGTCGGCGGTAGAAGTTCAGTAGTGACCCAGGATCGCTCAATTGCGCCGCGACGTTTTTTTTGCGCGAGAGTGGGTCCAGCGGCAGCCACGGCTTGCCGTCAGTGAAACCGCCGTTGGGCGCATCGGTCCATGGCATCGGCACGCGTCTCGGATCGCGACTGTACCGCGACTTGGATCGACCCGACGGATCGACTTGAGCATCTTTGGGGATCGGAGCATCTTCCAGCCCGAGCTCTTCGCCGTAGTACATCGCGGCCGTGCCGCGGACGGTGAAGAAGAGCAGGGCAGCCGGCCGCAGTTGCGGTTCCGAAAGGCGGCTGGCCAAACGCTTCAAATCATGGTCGCCGGACATGTGCGCGGGCCAATGACCGGGCGGAATCGTGGCTTCCCAGCGGTCGATGCATACCTGCAGCATGTCGCGATTGAAATCGGTTTGCAGCAGCGAGGTGTTCAGCAGCACGTCCGCCCCGGCGCGTATGTAAACGGCCAGCTGTTCGGCCGGCTGAAAGGCCTCGCCGACGAAGACTCGCTCGGGGAATTCGGCGATGACTTGCTTGATGTCATGAATGACCGTCAGCAGCTCGGGCTGGTTCTGCGAATACGCGGGCCACAATCGGTTGGGCGGATCCTGGTCCGGAGTGTACTGGCTGTCGCGCGGATTGCGACGCAGCCGCTGGTCCTTGATCAAGTGGGCGAGCGCATCGACCCTGACGCCATCACAGCCCAGGCCGAGCCAAAACTGGAGTACATCGGACATTTCTCTTTGAACGGCTGGGTTGCGCCAATTCAGATCGGGTTGCTCGGGAGCGAACGTTCCGAAGTAATACTGGCCCGTGGCTTCGTCAAAGGTCCAGGCGCTGGCGCCGAAGCGGTTGATCCAATTGTTGGGCGGCCCGCCGTCAGCCGCTGGGTCGCTCCACAGGTAATAGTTGCGGTAGGGATTGTCGCGACTGGATCGCGACTCGAGAAACCACGCGTGCTGCTTTGACGTGTGATTGGGAACGAAATCGAGACTCAACTTCAGTCCGAGCGCGTGGGCGTGTTCGAGCAACCGCTTAAAATCCTCGAGGGTCCCGAACCGCGGGTCCACCTGCCGATAATCGCTGACGTCGTAGCCGACATCGAAGAACTCGGTCCGGTAGATCGGCGACAGCCAGAGAGCTCCGATACCCAGGTCGACTAGATAGGGCAAGCGCTGCTCGATTCCGCGAATATCACCGATCCCGTCTCCGTTGGAGTCTTGGAACGATGGGACGAGGATTTCGTAGATCACACTTTTCTTCCACCACTGGCTCATCCTTGGACGCTCATCCCTTTCTAGCCGGCTTTTTACGTGTCTTGGCCGACCTTCGCGGTTTGGTCGACGGTACGGCTGAAGCGCGGCCGTTGGGCAACTGCTGGTCGAGCTCGTCAAAGCCTTCCCAGGGATCGCGCGACTTTCGCTTCAGCCGCTGCAAGACATTTTCAATCGTGAACGTGCTGCTGGTCAGATCCTCACTGAGCTCGCGCCAACTAAGCGGAGTGGCCACGCCCGCGCCGACGCGTGCCCGCGGCGAATAGCTGGCGACTGCGGTAGCGCCGCGTTGGTTTCGCAAATAGTCGATGAACACCTTGCCACGCCTGAGCGATTTGGACATCGTCGCCAGATAGCGATCCGGATGCTGGTAGGCGAGCGTATGGGCCACCAGGGAGGCGAATTGCTTGAGCGAATCCCAGTCGCCGCTCTGGCGCTCGAACGGTGCGACCACATGCAGGCCCTTGCCGCCGGAGGTGCGCACGAACGATTCGAGGCCTACCTGCTTGAGCATTTTGCGGATGTCGCGAGCGCCCTCGATCACCCAGGCCCATGCGACGCCTGGCCCCGGGTCGAGGTCGAATACCATTTGGTCGGGGTGTTCGACGTCGTCGGCCAGCGCGGGCCAAAGATGAATTTCGAGGGCATTCATTTGCGCCAGCGACAGCAGTCCACTAACGTCCTCGACGACCGCGTACGTGTCACGTTTCTTGTCTTCGTCGATCTCCACACCCCGAATGCCTTCAGGAAATTCGCCATCGAGATGTTTTTGGAAAAAGCATTGTTCGTGGGCGCCTCGCGGGCAGCGGAGCAATGTCAGCGGCCGGCCTGCAACGCCGGGCAGCATCCAAGGAGCGACCTCGAGGAGATAGCGGGCGACATCGATCTTTTTCAGCTCGGGTTCGAGGTAGACCACGCGCTCTGGATGCGAGATCCGCGACTGGGCCAGTTCGAGCGCCTGAGCGGGCTTGAGGGCGAGTGTCTTCCGCGCCGTTCCCCGCTTTTTCGCAGTCTTCTTTTCTCCAATATCCTTTTTCGCGGCTCGCCGCTTGACCGCTGACTTCCCTTTGTCGGAAGCGCCGCCAGAAACGCTGCGACCCTTGGAGGGGGCTGCGCGAGTGGATTTTCGCTTCCGAGCTTCCTTGGTTGTCCGCGCGCTTGACGCGTCGGAGATCACGCGACTGCGGTCCGATTTCGGCCGCGCGACGGGCTTTTCCAGGACGACCTGCCTGGCGGGTTTGTCTTCCCGCAGGCCATGAAAGACGGCGTGCCGCAGCAAGCCTTCATCGGTGATCGTGGCGTAGCTGATTTCCGCAACCAGTTCTGGCTCGACCCAGCGTACGCCACGCAGTTGGCTGCGCTGCGGTGTTTTAGCGTAAGGACATTCATCGGTCTCGATGCTCTTCAGGCGACGCGTCAGCTCGCGGAGAGAGAGCTCTGTAAATCCAGTTCCAACACGGCCGCAGTAAACAAGATCTTTGCCTTGGTAATAACCCAGCAGCAGCGCTCCGAATCCCGTTCGCTCGCCGGCCGGCTTGGTGAAGCCCGCGATGACGAACTCCTGATTGTGCAGGCACTTCACTTTCAGCCACGTTTCGCTGCGTCGCGAGACGTAGGGGCTGTTGATATTCTTGGAGACCACCCCTTCCATCGCGTAGTGGCAGGCTTGCTGCAAGACCTCGCTTCCCGAGCCGAGAATGTGGTCGTGGTAACGGACGATGCCGTCGTTATCGGGCAGATGCTGACGGAGGATCTGCGCGAGGATGTCCTTGCGCTCGATCAGCGGCAGCGAGGTGAGGTCATGCTGTTCGACAAACGGCAAGTCGAAGACGTAGTAAACCAGCGACACCTGGTTGGCTTCTGCCATCGAATTCTGCAGTCGCTGAAAATCGGAGACCCCTTTTTCGTCCAAAGCGACGACTTCACCATCCAGGATCGCGTCGTCCAGCGGCAGTCCGGCAACGGCCTGGGCGATGAAGGGAAAATGATCCGCCCAGTCGAGCCCCTTGCGCGTTAGCAACTGAACCTTGTCGCCGCTCTTGCGAGCCAGGATGCGGTAACCATCCAGCTTCAGTTCATGCAACCATCGATCGCCTTCCGGAATGGTTGATGAGAGGGTAGCCAACTGCGGGCGAAAACTGTCCAGCTGTTGCGAGTCCGCTTCGGGCGCTTGTCGCAAATGTTCGGCAATGCGTTTGGCGACAGCGGCGCTCAACTTCGTGCGTTTTACACTTGCCCTGCTTTTCGCAGCCGTTTTTCCGCCCGCAGATTTTTTGGCTTGGGCCTTCGGCGACGACGGCTTGGCGGACGCCGATTTAGCTCCAGCCGGCTTACGAGTCTGCTTTCTAGAGCCGCGAAGAGGTTTTTCGCCGTCGGCGATCTGCGACAGGTCTCGGCCGGTCAGCACGCTTTTGGGAGCGGACACCGTGATGTCGTTCTTCTTGCGGCTGACCGCGAATTCGTCTTGCTTTTTGATCAGCAGCCAATTCTTTTCGCCCTGCGATTTCATGCGCACTAGCGCCCAGGCCCCAGACAATTTTTCACCGTGCAAGACGAATGTGGCTTTGCCGCGCTTCAGACCCTTTTCCAGATCTTCATCGCCATAGGGTTCCCACGTCCCCCTGTCCCAAACCATGACCGTGCCGCCGCCATATT
>JBQCJB010000304.1:0-3747 GCA_051953155.1 Aureliella sp.
GGAGGTCCCTTCGCGGCGCTCCAGTTCCTGTCGCAGTTCGTCCACGGTGATGCCGAAGCTGCCGATGAGGACCCATAACTGGTACAGCACGTCACCCGCTTCGTAGATCAAATGTTGCCGTTCGGCCAAGGCGGGCACTGCGGCCGGTGTGCCGCTGTCGGTCTGTGCGGCTTGTAGGGCCGCAGCCGCTTCGACCACCTCGGCTGCTTCTTCCTGGACCTTCGCGCCCATCGCGGGGACGCCGCCGGTGATCAGCTTGGTCGTGTACGATCCGGGGGGCAGCGTGTGGGCTCGCTGGTGGATCTGGTTCATCAATCGATCGAAGACGTCGCTGTCTGTCATGGAACTGGCCGCTCGAGACTGGCAAGGAAAGGTTCACTGCAGGCAATCGGAGCAAGAACGGGTAAACAAAATAGCCGAAGATGCTCTCAATCGACAGGCCCCGCAGTCCCGCGCTGGCCGGGAAATCCGCGGCATTTGAGCCTTGACGATTTTCCTGATGGCGAATCGAATGCATGGTTTACCAGATCATTTTTTGCTGCCGAGCGCCGCCCACTTGATGACTGACACGCATTCCGCCAGCCAGGCCGTACGGTGCCACCCGCCACTGGAGGCTTGTTATTTGACCGGTCCGCCCGCTAGCGGCAAGACTCCGCTCGGCCTGGAAATCGCCCAGCGTCTGAACGCGGAGATCGTATCGCTCGATTCGATGGCCATCTACCGCGGCATGGACATCGGCACCGCCAAGCCATCGGCCGCCGATCGCCAGCGGGTCCGGCACCATATGCTGGACATCGTCGACCCGACCGAAACCTACAGCGTCTCTTGCTATGTCGAAGCCGCGCATCGCACGGCGGCCGAAATCGCCAGCCGCGGCAAACGCGTGCTGTTTGTCGGCGGTACGCCGCTGTACTTGAAGAGCTTGCTGCGGGGCATGTTTCTCGGCCCACCGGCCGACTCCGAGTTTCGACGCGCGGTCGAGGCCGACGTCGCAGAGTACGGTCTCGACTCGCTGAGGCAGCGGCTAATCCAAGTCGATCCGCTGCTGGCTCACAAACTGCATTCGCATGACCAGCGGCGAATGATCCGCGCCCTGGAAGTTGCCATGCTGACGGGCCGACCGCTGAGCCACTGGCAAACGCAATTCGAGACGCCGTCGAGCAACCCGAGAATCCGCGCGGCAGTCATCGGACTGGATCGCGGCTGGTTGCACCAACGAATCAACACCCGCGTCGAACAAATGATCGCTGCGGGGCTGGAAAGGGAAGTCCGAGACCTGGCGGCTCGCTTCGGCACGCTCAGTCCGACCGCTGCGCAGGCCGTCGGCTATCGCGAGATGCTCGGCGCTATCGCAGATTCCACGCCGCCGTTGCGCGGCCGCCCTCTGGCCGAGACGATCGACGAAATCAAGGCCCACACGCGGCAGTTTGCGCGTCGGCAGGAGATCTGGTTTCGCGGCCTCAAGGAACTGCAGCGCTTTGAATTAACGCCGGAAACCGAGTTGCCTCAGTTGGCCGATCGCATTGCCCAGTGGTACAACCTACCGGTCGAGCCCACCATCGTAACGCCCTCCTAATCGAACGCGCCGCCAGCCATGCCCCAAACCGACTCGTTTTATTGGCTCGCTGCCTGTATCTGGCTGGCCTTTCTCGCGGTCGTCGTGCTGGCTTATGTGGTGCAGCAGTACCGCCGCTCGCCCTACACGCTTTGGGAAAGCGTGCTCTACGCTCCGACCTACTTGTGGGGGCGGCTATTGTGGCGGGTCCACTTCGCCAATCGTCCGCCGGCCGAGATGGCCAGCGGAGCCGTGTTGGTCGCAAACCATCGCAGCAGTGTCGATCCATTCTTCGTGCAACTGGCAGCCGGTCGCCGCGTGCACTGGATGGTGGCTCGCGAGTACTGCGAGAACGCCGTGATCGGTCCGCTGCTGAAGGCCCTGCAAGTCATTCCGACCAACCGCAGCGGGATGGATACGGGCGCGACCAAGCAAGCGATTCGCCTGGCCAAGGAAGGACGCCTGGTCGGCATGTTCCCTGAAGGCCGCTTGAACCATACGGCCAACGATCCGCTGGTTTCGATCCGACCGGGTGCCGCTTTGGTAGCCATGCGAGCCGGCGTGCCGATGATCCCTTTGTATATTTTGGGCAGTCCGTATCGCCGCGAGGTGTGGAGCCCGGTGACGATGCCGGCTCGGGTGCGAATTACCTTTGGCCAGCCGATTGACCCGCAACGCTTCCCGGCACAGAATGCTCCCTCCGCCGCCGGGCAAACGCGCGAGGCGGCGGAACTCGACCCCTCCAGCGAGGACGATCGGACGCCGGAGGCTGCGGCCGTGGCCGAGCCAGCCAATGGAAACGGCGACGAATCGCAGCGGCAGGTCGAACTGGCATTCGCCGAGCACATGATGCTCGAGTGGGGCCGCCAGATCGTCATGCTGGCCGGCCGTCCCGGATGGAAACTCGAGATCGCCGGCCGAAGCCGTCTGGCTCGGGCCGGGCAATCCAATGGTGTGCAATCGAAGAAAGTGAGATCATGAGCGACCGCAACGCACTGTTGAACCTCAGTCAAAGCCTGCTCGACAGCATCGTCGAAGGGAATTGGCAAGCGTACGCCGAGCTGTGCGACGAGTCGCTCACGTGCTTCGAACCGGAGGCCCGCGGTCATCTGGTCGAAGGCCTGGCCTTTCATCAGTTCTATTTCGAGGGCCCGCCTGGCGCCGCCCCGGCCAGTCCGAAACGCGTCCACACGACCATGGCTTCGCCTCATGTTCGCATCATGGGCGACTCGGCGATCGTTTGTTATACGCGGCTGACGCAAGTCATCGACGCGGCCAACGCGCCGGTCACCAAGGCCGTTGAGGAAACGCGAGTCTGGCAAAAGATCGACGGTCAGTGGAAGCACGTCCATTTCCACCGCTCACTGCCCACCTAGTAGGACAGCCGTCTCGGCTGTCATTGGTGCTCACAGTAGGACAGCCGTCCCGGCTGTCATTAGCACTCACGTTGCAGCGCAAACTCGGTTAACCGTCTCGGCTGTCCTGAGCGCTTTCTTAGCCACGCCATCCGGTCCGAGCGTCGCTCTGTCCGCGTTCGCTCACCGCTCACGGCTCCCTGCTCCCGGACCGCGCAGCCCCCAAGCGCTCGAAAATAATCCGCGCGAATTCCGTCCGCCGTGACCAAAGGTGTCACTCACGTGGCTAGGCTTCGGGTGGCTTTCTTTCGCCCGGGACGTGGCGCGGCGGTGCCCTTTGGGCCGCGCTTGTGCAACAATGAAACAATTGGGATCAGGATAGAGCAACCAGGCGACGGACCCCATGACAGCGTCTCCCAAGCGGATCTTCATAGGTTGGACCAAACCGATTCTGCAGCAAGCGGCCGAGCGGCTCTTTAGCGAGCACGCTCGCGAGGGCCGCTGGGATCTGCGCCGCTGGCTGATCGTGCTGCCGAGCAGCCTGGCCAAGCGACGCTTGCAGGAACTGCTGGCGCTGCGGGCCGAGGAAAGCGGCTGCGTCCTCTACCCGCCGGAAATCGTCACCGTCGGCCAGCTGCCCGAACATCTGTACGTCGCCAAATTCCCGTTCGCCAGCGACATGGTGCAAGTGCTTGCCTGGTGCCGCGCACTCGACCAGACCGACCCGAACTTGCTCCGGCGGTTTTTGCCGCTGCCTCCGCGCTCCGCGGCGCCCGAGCAGTGGCTGGAACTGGGCAAGATGCTTTCAAGTGTCCATCGCGAACTGGCGAGCGACCA
>JBQCJB010000305.1:0-3605 GCA_051953155.1 Aureliella sp.
GCCTGACCGGCGGCCACGGCCTGTGGGGACCGGCTCGCGGTCCGATCATCTATCCCGACCTGCAACCGGCGGCGATCGATGAAATTGGCCCCGACGGCTCGATCATGGATATGCAGTTCTCGCCCGAATTGGCGCCAGCGATTCCTGGTGGCGCATGCCCACCCGGCACCGAGATCATGCCCGGTCAAGGCTTGCCTGGCGGGTCCTTTGCTCCTGACGGCACGCCATACCCGAGCGGCAACATCGTCCCGGCGCAGCCTTATCCACAAGGCCAACCCGGCGAACTGCAGCCCGCGCCGCAGGCGGCTCCGCAACCTGCACCGACGGTCCAGGCTGCACCCGCTCTGCAACCGGTGTCGTACGAACGCCCCGTCACCCTCGCGCCGACGCGATCGACGGCGCCGGCCGGCGACATGCTCGGCATGCCGCGAGGCATGTCCAGCACCGGCGCGGCCTACGCTCCGCAGCCCGCTGGCGGCCAGCGAGTGATGCCAGGCGCAGCCACATCGCTCACGCCGCCGCCGGCCGGCATTCCGGCTCGTCCGAACTACGCTCCTGCGGCGACAGCCCGACCATCGACGCTCTACGCTCCCACCGGAGCCCGCTAACGAACCATGAAGTCCATCACCGCCAAGTCCTTTGAGAATCGGCCGCAAACGAAAATGGCCTTTCAGGAACGGAGTCTGTCTGCCATGAGCTCGCGAATCATCGTGTTGAGCATGCTTGTTTCTGGCCTGGCGCTGGGGCCCGGTTGCGCGACCATGACCAAAGAGAAAGGCCCTCAGAAAAAGGACTCGCCTTGGTCCAGTCTGCAATTTTGGAAAAAGGGCTACCAACAACCGCAAAAGATGGCCGTGCTGTGGAGTCACGACGTCCTGACCGTCGCTGGCAAACCGCCCACCCGCGGCTTTGGTGGTCGCATCTACTTCTACAACGAGCGCTCGCAAGCCATTCCGGTCGCAGGCGAACTGGTCGTCCATGGCTTTGACGAAACCGCCAAGAAGCGCACCGGGGCTCCGGAAAATCAAGCCGACAAGCGATTCCGCTTTACCGAGGAACAATTCACCAGCCACTTCAGCGAATCGGATCTCGGGGCTTCCTACAGCATCTGGATCCCCTGGGACAACGCCGACGGCGTACAGAAGGAAATCACTCTGCTGCCGACCTTCAAGAGTTCCAAGGGAGAGCTCGTACAGGGCGATCCTGCCAAGGTCGTCTTGCCGGGCCGTGGCAAACCGGAGGACATGTTCAAGACGCCGGTCCAAACGGTTTCTTATCAGGAATCGACCATGAACACGGTCGAAGGCCAACTGCCGCAGCTGGGACCGAAGAAGTCGGAGGAGGACGCAGGCGGTATGCGCACGACAACCATACAGCTCGGGTCTTCCTTCGCCCGCAATGCGCGGCAGAGCAAAGGCGGACCGACCGTCACGACTTCGAACACACCCGCTGCCGCATCCGCGCTAGCCGCGACTTCGCCGGCCGCCGCTTCGGCACTCGACCAGGCGCGGGCCAGGATCATCGAAGACGCGTTCCGTCAAGCGCCGCCACCGCCACAGCAACCCGCACCGACCTATAGCGCCTGGAACCCGAGCACCGTTCAAATGTCCGGAGCAACGGCCGTCAACGCCAATAACCTGATGCCACAAGCCACCTGGCCGCAGCAAGTCGGCAAACCCGTCGCGCAGACCGCGCCGGTTCAAGGCGGCGCACCGACTGGCGGCTCGGCTGGGACGCAGCCGCAAGGCTCCGCGCCGAGCGACGAAGGCTATTCGCTGCCTCCCGGCATCCAACTCAGCCCCCGCGGCAACGCCTGGCCCGGGGCGCGCTAGGTAGCGTGCGCTCTTTCGCTCGTCCAATGCTACGGGGCGAGAACGGAAGCGTTCCCACCTCTTCATAACCCGAACGCGTCAGCGAGGGCGGTGATCGCCAAGGCATCGACGAGCGACAAAGTTTCCTTACACGTCGCTCTCGCCCCCTCGAGTTCGCTCTCTGCGACGCGGGGGAGATGAGGGAGGCGAGTGGAGTGCAAAGATCTACGGCACGGCTGGGGGTACGAATTCGCCGCTAGCTTCGAGTCCTGCTTGATCCGCTGGGCCGACCGGCTTGCCTGGGTACTGCAGCTGGCTGACCACTTGGCTGACGCCCGGTTCGAGCGACAGAAGACGCTGGGCCAGCCGTTCATCTTCGGCGCTGTCGACCGAACCCCGCAAGATCGCCGTGCGACCTTGCATGTCGACTTGCATGTTGTTCATGCGAGCCGGAATGGGCATCCGCGCGATTCGCGACTGGATCTCCGTCGCCCGCACATTGGCCGTGGGCAGAGTGGGAGCGAAGCCGACGCGGATGCTGGCGCGAATACTCGATCGGTTGTTCTGGTTGTTGCCGCCGAACTGGTTGCTGTTGCGACTGCGGCTGCTGCCGCCACGGCCGCTCATGCTGCTCATTCCGCCGCGGCCCATGCTGCTCATACCGTTCATGCCCATGCCGCCCATGCCCGCGCCGCCGTAACCGCCCATGCCCATCGAGTTCATCGCACCCATGGCGCCGAGTCCCGATCCGAAGGCGCCGAAGCCACCGGAGGCAAAGGCTCCTCCGATCCCCAAACCGCCAAGGCCCGAACTCATGCCGCCGGACGAGCCGTTCATGCCGCCGGTCATCCCGGACATGCCTGACATGCCCGACGAACCGTTGCCAAAGCCACTGCCGGTTCCGAAGCCCCCCGAGTTACCCAGGCCGCCGGTGCTCGAGCCAAAGCCGCCGCTGCCGGTATTAGAAAACCCGCCCATGCTGCCGAAGCTGGCGCCGCTGGAGACCTGACCTCCAGAAAACTGCGCGCCTGGATACTGACCGCCGACCTGGCCTCCGGTCATGCCGCCGAAGCCACCCGCACCGCCGCCGCCACCACCACCTCCTCCGCCACCACCACGCTGGGCGAACGCGACGCCGGAGCTGGTGCTCAAAACCAGGATCAGAGCGAGTGTGCGGCACTTCATAATAATGGTTCGTCCCCAAAAGACGCTTTGGCGAATATTCCCTAACTAGCGTAACCCCGCGCGCGTGCAGAGGTTTCGCTTTCGATTATAGGGCAACTGGCGGCCGGCTGCCTGAGAAGCTGCCAAGATTGCGGCTCGACCAGCGAATAGCCAGCCAAGCGCTCGGTCCTTCCCGGCGGAGGATCGGCACCCGCAGCAGCGCCCCGCGAGATAGCCGCGCATTAATAGATTTGTAGCGAAATAGTTAACAATGCCAGCACAAACGCTTGTGGCGACTGCGAAAGATAAACACCGCACCTGTCGCCCAAGGACTCCCGTTATTTTGCGGCGGCGACGCGCGGCTTGAAGTCTGTTTCACGACCTGCGACACTTGTTCTCGACCTGCGAAAGAAATTTCGTCTCGAAGGTTCTCCTCATCCACCGAACTGCGAAAGGTGTTTATGCCTCGCGTACTCTTTTCGGCCGCTGCGACGCTCCTGGCCCTGGCAACGTGCAGCTGGTTCGCCCCGTCGGTGGCTCGCGCCCAGGCCGCTACGCCCCAGTCAAAGGCCGACCAGTCGGGCCGCACCAAACTGACCGCGCCGCAACTGTTTCCCGAAAATACCCTTG
>JBQCJB010000306.1:0-3235 GCA_051953155.1 Aureliella sp.
GCGGCCAGAATCTTGGGCGTATCTGGCGGCAGCAGGACTCGCGGCTCGCGTTCGCTGGATCGCCCGCCCAAGAGCTGGCCCTCGGAGACCCACAACACCTGCGCGTCCCCCGCAGCGATCCACGGACCGGTGCTCTGCGAGTCGGTTTGCGCATCTGCACCGCGCCCGATCGCTGCCGGAAGGGGGCTCGTCGCTCCCGTGTTCAGATCAACGACCTGCCAGTGACCATCGACTGCGATAACGCCACCGGTCGCGTCCTGGTTGACTGCCAGCAAACAGCTGCCGGAGGGCAACTGCGCGGGCGTCGCCGGCCACTCGGCTGGCGGCTGCTGCTGGAACATGTCGGCGATCTGGCGTTCCAGCCCCGGATCGAGATCGGGACAGCTTTCCAAAACGTCGTTGGCTGGAACCGGCTGGCTGAGCGATGTTTCGAGAGCCTCGAGGTTCTCAAACCTGGCCAATTCCGGTCGCAGTGGCACGCCACCTTTCGCCAAGCGGAAGGCCGTAATGAACGACAGTTTCTCCTGCAGCATGAAATCGGAGGTCGTCAGCATTTGCTTGGAACCGTCCAAGGTGCGAACGATCAAGCGCAGGTCGTCGTCGGTCAAAAACTCTGGCGTCGCCGGGCCGACCAGCTCGGTAGGCGTGCACCACACGCGCGGCAGCTTCCAAATGTCGGCGCTCTCGACAGTCTTCAGGTCCGATTGGGTCTTCAGTTGTGTCGCCAGTTGTTCGCGACTGGCTTTGTCTAAAACGAATTTGCTGACCAGGAATTCGCTTTGATTGACGTCGCGAACCAGAAAACTATCGCCCGCATCGCCGATCAATTCGGCGCGCAACGCCAGATCGCAGTCCGCGAATTGCCACAAGGCGAACGCCGCTTCGGCGGCTTGCTTGCGATTGTTAGCTGACTCGATGGCAGGCTCGAAGAACGCCACCGTCTGCTCCTGTTCGTCTTCATCTTTGGGCAGCGTCAGCGACGCATGGACACCGTCGATGCCTTTGAAAAGGATTTGCGCATTTCCGATCGTTTCGACTACCGACGGCGTCAGCACAGTAGGTAGCTTACCCTCCGGATCGTGCCATACACGATAGTGTTGCCAGTTGCTCGCGCGCGTCAGTGCAGTGCTCCAGTCGCGAGGCGGCGTTTGCGTCAGCAATTCCTTAGCGAGTTCCTGCCCCTCGTCGGCGAGCGCTTTGAGCGCAACAAGAAACGACTTCGCTTTGCCGTTGATCTGGCGTTCGAAGACCAGGTCATCTCCAATTTTTCCAACCAGCGCTCCTTGGAATGTTTTGTCGGAGTGGCTTAGCGCCCAGTGCCGAACTCTCAAGCCGGGCAATGTGTTGGCATCTAGCTCGCGGTCGCTGTCTGACAGCGGGTATTTTTTGTCCAAAGCCTCGAGTAATTGTGCTGGGTCGCGCCCGGCGAGCAACTGCTGGTTCTCTCCCAACCACCGACGGGCGTTAACCGCGTTGCGAATCATGGCATGCCAGTTCAGCCCGAGCCGGCGCGAAGGTTTAGCCGAGTCCAGCACGATCGGCACTTCGCCAACGAGGGCTTGTTCGAACCGCTGCGACTTCATCTGGACCACGCCAAACGAGTTGGCGTGATTGTGCGGCAAGATCCGCGTTGCCATGATACGCGGCAGATCGGCGTCGGCGAGCCAACCGGTTCCACGCAACTGCGTCGCCAACAAAGCGACGCGGCGGTCGATTTCCTCGAGGTCTTCCGCGGGCACGAAGTAGCGTCCAGCTCCCGGCTTTTCGAATACCAAACCGTTGGCGACGCGGCCTACTAGATTGCTAAAAAAGTCGGGCAGAGGAGCCTTGAGCGCCCAGCGTTTGCGCTCGGCGGCCGCCTCGACCAGCCTGGCCAACACGATCGAATCGATGTGCTCCGGGCCAGTTGCGGAATCGAGCTTCAGTCGATGCAGTTCCCACCACTGCTGGTCGCTGCACATCAAATGCCCCAGCGCCAACGTGGTCGGTTCGCCGTCGACCGTCCGTGCGTTGGCAACCGCGGCTTGTGCATCGACCGGAACTTCGACCAGCATCAAGCCGTCGGTCGTGTTGCACAGCAGCGGCAGCTGCTCGAGGGCGGCCGCGTCTGCAAGCTCGCCCGATGTCTCGTCCGCCACACGCTCGACGATCGAGCGAATCGGCGCGACCAACGATGGTGGCAACGAGTGCTTGGGCAGGAGGTAGCGAGTGCCCACGGCGAAGGCGGGCTGGAACGGCGCGTAGAGCGCAGTGACCTCCATCGCGAAAGCATCGGGCAATTCGGCGAAGGGTTGCCCGACCGCCGAAATCGATGCCCGCGTTGCATCCAAGACGATCTGGCGCCGCACCGTCTTCAGTTGGGCGGCGATTTGCTCGAACGATTCTGGCTTGAGCGCGGCTTTGGGCACGAAGTGGAGCTCAGGACCGGCGGAGAAGACGACTTTTTCTCCTTCGATCGCCACGGCGTGTTGGAATTGCTCGGGCCGCGGCGGATGGGCGGCTTGCCACTGAGGCGTCGCCTCGATGCCTTGATAAATTGCGTATTGCCGGTTCTCGGGCGCCGGGTTCGGCAAGCCACTGCGTATCGCCGCCTGGTCCTCTGCCGAAAAATCCGACAGGTACGCATACACGGCTTTCGGCCCGGGTCCCGAATTCTCGTCGCGCTGGATGGTAACGATGTCGCGAATGTCCACTTGAGCGCGACCATAGAGCTGCGTTCGGTCGGTGAGCGTCCACGCCCGCGCGTCTCCCTTCACCGACCCGGTCGACGAGTGGTACGTCGAACGAACGCGAAACGCTTCAGCCTGCGCTGCCCCGGCAGAGGCAGACTCACGCGTGTCGGATTGCGCCCAGCAGTCGAGCGTTGGGAGATCGACGACGAGCAATAGCAGTGGCAGCCGTCGCAGCAGCGGTCGCAGGTGTTGTGAAAGACGCATCATCGACGGTTCTCCATGAAGTGCTTGCTCGGCAAGTGCAGGACGTGGGTTCGACCAGCTAGTTTTAACGGCGAAACTCCTTAACAGGCTGCGTCCACGGGACTCGCATGTCTTCGGGAGCTTGTAGAATCAATATGGTGTTTACAATACTGTCGCTGATGCCATTTAGATTCAAAGATTTCCCCAACTCGGGAAAGATTGTATCAGCTCCGGTAAAAGCCGATGGTCGCCTTTCGCTCTGCGAAAGTAGCGCGCACCCGCGCCGACGGCCAACTCGATGACCTGCAAGTGATCGTTCT
>JBQCJB010000307.1:0-5481 GCA_051953155.1 Aureliella sp.
ATCAAGCCACTAGTTTTTCTTGGGAAAGGTGCAGTAACAATATAACCCGACGCGTAAGCGAGGGACGCACCAGGCAACGAGGACTGTTCGGCGGCCCGTCCCTCGCTTACGCGTCGGGTTACGAATCTAACGCGGCTCCTGGGCCGGCGCTCTCCGCGCCTCCGCGCTAAAAATCACGATCCACCCGAGCGCTTGGCCCCGAGTTTGCGGCCTGGGTCAGCGGCGCAGGCCGGGCCGTTTGCACCGCATATCCGTGTTGCTACGGTACCACGATTATCCTACTATTTCAGTTGACGCTAGAGCTAGCCTCCCTTACCGAGTCAGCCCATCGTCGCCATTCTGGCCCTTCCATTTCCTCTCGGAAAGTTTTGAAATGCAAAAAACAAGGCTTAAGCTGCGGGCGCTTGGGGCAGTCTTGCCGCTATTGGCCAGTCCCGTCATTCTGCTTTGTCCCGTCATTCTCGCCCAAGATGCTCGGAAGGTCCAGGACGCACCGCGCATTCAGGACATGACATCGATTCGGCCCAACGACCGTATCATCATCAAGAGTGTGGCCGACATCATGGACCACCAGCACCTCTCGAAACACGACTTGGATGACGAGATTTCCAAGCGGGCGTTCGATCAGTTCTTCCGGTCGCTCGACCCGCTGAAGCTGTACTTTCTGCAAAGCGACATCGACGGCTTTATGAAGCATCAAACCTTGCTCGACGACGACGCCCGCAAGGGCAACGGCCAGTTCGAGTTGGACGTCTACAAAGTCTTTCTGAAACGTGTTGACGAACGCGTGGCGATGGCTCACGAGGAAATCGATCGCGAGCATGACTTCACCGTCGACGAGAAGATGGCTGCTGACCGCGATGTGCTCGAGTACCCCAAGGACGACGCTGAGGCTCGCGACCGCATGCGCCGCCAAATCAAGTACAGCCTGCTGCTGATGAAAAGCGAAAAGCTGGCCGACGAGGCTGATAAAGGCGGCGACGGAGACAAGGACAAGTCCGGTTCCGGTCGCAGCAAGAAGTCCGATGAAGACCCGCGCGTCCGTTTGCACCGGCGCTACGACAGCATCCAAAAGCGGCATCATCAAACCGACGCTGACGAAGCCTTGGAAACGTTCGTGACGGCCATCACCACGAGCTTTGATCCGCACACCACGTACATGGCTCCGAAGACGCTGAACAACTTCGACATCGTCATGAGCCTCAAGCTCGAAGGCATCGGCGCCCAACTGACCCTCGAAGATGGTTTCACGACCATTACCAGCGTCGTCCCCGGCGGTGCTGCCGATAAGGACGGGCGCCTGAAGGCGGGCGACCGCATCGTCAGCGTCGGTCAAGGTGTCGACGGCGACATGGTCGATGTCATCGATTTGAAGCTCGACGATGTCGTTTCGAAGATTCGCGGCAATGCTGGCACGGTCGTTCGCCTGGGCGTTCAACCTGCGGCCGGTGGTGACACTGTTATTTACAACGTGACCCGCGCGAAGATCAGCCTCGAGGATAGCGCTGCTCGCAGCGAAGTCGTCGAAAGTGGCAAGAAGGCCGACGGCAGCCCCTTCAAAGTTGGCTATATCGATCTGCCCAGCTTTTATCTCGACATGAAGGGTGCTCGCGACAAATCCGATTCCTACCGGAGCTCGACGCGCGACGTGCGCAACATCCTGGCATCGTTCCGCGAAGCTGCGGTCGACGCAGTCGTTATCGACCTGAGCCGCAACGGTGGCGGCAGCCTCACCGAAGCGATCAGCCTGACCGGATTGTTCATTGATCATGGCCCGGTCGTGCAGGTCAAAGATCCTTCGGGCGAAGTCCAAGTCTATCAAGACGAAGAAAGCGGCGCTGCTTGGGACGGGCCACTGGTCGTCATGGCCAGCAAGGAAAGCGCCAGCGCCAGCGAGATTTTTGCAGGCGCGATCCAGGATTACCGTCGCGGCATCATCGTCGGCGATCCGAGCACCCACGGCAAAGGCACGGTTCAGAGCCTGGTCGATCTCGGCCAGCTGCTGGTCAGCCGCCCGAACAGCTACGGCGCACTGAAGATCACGATCCAGCAGTTCTATTTGCCCGACGGCAAGAGCACGCAGCGCGAAGGCGTCATGTCGGACATCGTGCTGCCGGCGATCACCGCGGCGATGGACATCGGCGAAGCCGACCTCGACTACGCGCTGCCTAGCGATCAGGTCCGCCGCGCGGGGCACGAGGATTACAAGCTGGTCGACATGGGCATCCTCGAGCAACTGCGAGGCAAGTCGGCTCAGCGGGTCAAGGAGTCGGACGGTTTTGCCAAACTGCTCAAGCGGATCGAACTATACCGCGCCCAGAAAGCGGAGAAGTACGTTTCCCTGAACGAACAGAAGTTCATGGAACGCCGCAAACAAATCGACGCTGAAAAGGAAGATGAAAAAGCGATTCTGGACGCGCAGAAGCCTAAGAAGGACGTGTTCAAGAAGGATTACTACACCGAAGAGGTGCTGAACATTACCGGCGACTATGTCGAAGCCCTGCACACCTTGGGACTGGCTGCGCGTCGCTAATGCTCGATCGGCTCTCTACGGGTTTACCCAACCTCGATGCGTCCCTGGGCGGCGGTTTGCTGCCAGGGACGCTGACGATGGTCATCGGCGCCACCGGCGTCGGCAAGACGCAACTGGCCATGGCCTTCCAAGCGGCCGGTGCGCGGCAGGAAGGTCGCGGCGGCGCGATCATCGATTTGTCCAGCCGCGGTGATTCTCAAAATCACGCGGGCTACGGCGAGCGGATGTTTGGTCGCTCGTTGAGCGTGGCCGATCCGGCGCGGCAAACGCTGGCCGACCCATTCGCCGATGGACGCCCGGAGGATGTGCTGCCGTTTCTGGGCTACGGCGGTCAACGCGTGCTGCGCAGCCAGATGGACGTCGACCAGTGGCACACCTGGCAGTCCGAACTCAACCGCCGACTTCCGATGCTTTCGCGTTTTGTCTACGGACATCTGGTTCACGGCACGCGGCGATTCATTGTCGACGGCATCGAGCCGCAAACCGATCGCAGCGACTCGCTCCAGCTCGACTTGCTTGAGAGCATCTACCACAGGATGCTCCGCAAGGAGCACGACTGGTTGGCCCGCGAAGTCTTTCGCGAGCGGTTTCGCGAGCGCTCGACGCAGGTCGACCAGCAGGCTTTCGACCACCGGCAAGCCGCTTGCATCGTGCTGGTCACGACCGCCGAAAGCATGCTCGAGCAGTTGATGACGCGGCCGCTGGCCGACGGCGATCTGGCTGCTGGAGCCAACACGGTGATCTTGATGGGCCGCATGTTCTCCGAGGGCCGGATGCAGCGCGGGCTCTATATCGCGAAACACCGCGGCAGTCAGGCCGACGATCGTATCCTCCCTTTTACGATCGACGATTCCGGCTTGGTCCTCTAAGACGCGTCTTTCCAGACCTCACTACCTTTTGGCGACGGCGGCGGAAGCCGCTCGCGCCTTCTGGCGAGACCTCGCGGCAAACGTGCTCGGGTTAGCGCACCGTATCGCGCGCTGTCGACACCGCCCTGTGCGGTACCGCGCGCGGGCGCGTGCACACGCACTTGGCACGGCAACCATCAGAACTCCTGGCTGATGCGTGGTTCTTCGGGAAATGTGCGGCGCATTACGGGACGCTTCTGCGTGCGACTGTCGTTGCGGAATGTGACTTGCGTTAGGCGGCAGGTTTGCCTCGGGAAGTTGACACCGCAGTTTAAATCGTTCCGATCGATGAGTAAGTCCGCATGATGATGCTGCCTGCCGCCTTGCGCGGTCGATCTGGCGCCGGCCCTGGGCACGGGCTGCCGCGAATCGCGCTCTTGATGTGCACCTGGTTGGCGGTGGTAGGAGCCGGTCGCCTTCCTGTCCGCCAAGCGACCGCGGCCCAGCCGACGCGGTGCGTCATGATCGAGGTTTACTTCCGGCAGAGCGATCCTCAAAGGGCAGAGGTGCTAGCCGCAGCGGAAAGTCTGAAGGCTTCGCGGAAAGGCCTGACGGTCACGCTCCGGCCGATCGACGAACAGGCGAGTCACCGCGAGCGCTGGAATGCGGTTTTAAAACACTTCAAACTTCCATCGGAAACGTCGCCGGTCATCTACGGTTGCAATCGTGTGATCGCCAGCGCCACCGCGTCCAACTCGTGGACCGTTCAACTCGAGCAGTTGTTGCAACTCGAACTGTTCGCACGGGCCGGTTGTCCGCACTGCGCGGCGGCCAAGGCGTGGCTTCCGTCGCTGTTGGCTGAGTATCCTGCACTGCAATTGGTCACACATGACATCGTCGCCCAGCCCGCCAGCCGGACGCGACTGGCGACGCTCGTCCAGCAGCATCGCACGACGGCGGCCAGCGTACCCGTGTTTTACGTGTGCGACAGCCTCGTCGTTGGCTTCGACAGTGCGGAATCGGCCGGCGAACGATTGCGAAAGTTGCTCAAGCCCTGGACCTACGAGTGCTCGCTCGGTGCGGGCAACCTGCGGCCTCTCTCCAACCTGGTCCGGCCTGCAAGTTTCCAAAGCAGCGGCGCCGAATCAGCGGAGGCGGCCTCGAGTCCTCCGGAGCTGGAACTGCCACTGAGCGAGGAAGAGTTGTCGTCGGAAGGCGACACTAGCACTGGAGACGACGTGCGCGTGCCCATCTTCGGCCGGCTGAGTGCGAGCAAGCTGGGCATGCCTTTGTTTACCGTGGCCATCGGCCTGATCGACGGGTTCAACCCATGCGCGATGTGGGTGCTGATCTTTCTGTTGTCGATCCTCGTCAACTTGGGGGATCGTCGGAAGATGCTGGCCATCGCGGGCGTGTTCGTGGTCGTCAGCGGGCTGGCCTATTTCGCATTCATGGCTGCCTGGTTGAATGTGTTCGTACTGATTGGCTACCTGCGACCAATCGAGGTTACGCTGGCCCTGCTGGCCATCACGGTGGGCGCGGTGCACATCAAGGATTTCTTCGCGTTCAAAAAGGGTATCAGCCTGTCGATTCCTGAATCGGCCAAGCCTGGCATTTACGCCCGCGTCCGGCAGATCGTGACGGCCGAGCATTTGACTGGCGCGATCATCGGTGCGATCACGCTGGCCGTGCTGGTCAACACGATCGAGTTGCTGTGCACGGCGGGCTTGCCGGCTCTATACACCAATATCCTGACGCAGCAGAGTTACTCGCCGCTGGTGCGCTACGGCTATTTGTCTCTTTACATTCTGGCGTACATGTTCGACGACATCCTGATGCTCGGGGCCGTCGTGATCACGCTCAGCAAGCGCCGGTTGCAGGAATCGGAAGGCCGTTGGCTCAAGCTGATCAGTGGCTCGGCGATCGTGCTCCTAGGCATCGTCATGCTCCTGCGACCGGACTGGTTGCACTGAGGTGCACGCGGAGAGCCGACTCGATTCTTGGTCGTGGCTCGCGGCATTTCGGTTGGAGCATGTTGGTCGGGGAAAACCGACTGGTCGTGCTGCCCCTCACCCCCCAGCCCCCTCTCCCCGAAGCGGC
>JBQCJB010000308.1:0-4731 GCA_051953155.1 Aureliella sp.
CGGCTGAAGTCGCCATTACGGGACTCGACGGCGTAGCGGTCAAAGAAACCAACAGCCAGACCGCGGCCGGACGTCGAACGTGGTCGGTGCAACTGGCGGAGAAACGTGGTGGCCGCATTCGTTTGGCGGTCGATTTCGTGCAACCCCTGACCGACGCCCTGTTCCGCGCTCTGACGCTACCCGAACTGCGGGCCGAGAACGTCGCCTACCAGAGCGGTCTGGTGGCCTTGGAGGGGCATCCCGAAATCGACGTCCAGATTACGCGGCATGGACGATCGGTGGACATTGGCGAACTGGTCGACGCGGAGTACCAGGTCGGCAAGCGGCTGCTGGGTGTGTTCAGCGTGGTCGGCGCGGATAATCCCACGACGGTCGACATCGCGCGGCGCACAATCCATTTCCTGCCGACGACCATCGTCCAGCGCGCGGAACTGATCACGTTGGTCGGTGGCGGCGGCGTTTGCCAGACGGCGGCTCGCTTTCTGCTGCGCACCAAGTCGACCGCGCTGCAGGCGCGCCTGCCCGAAGGGGCGGAGCTTTGGTCAGTGATGATCGATGGACGGCCCGCCTTACCCGAGCGCCGCGGCGATCAACTGGTCATCTCGCTACGGGCCGAGTCGGCCGAGCGCGTCCGTGACCTGCAAATTGTTTTTCAGCAGGCGATCGACCAGCCGCTTATGCGAGGCCAGCTCGACTTGCTCGCTCCCGAGCTATGGCAAAGCGGCGAAGGCGATGCCCCCGAACTGCCTGTCCCGCTCGCCGACTTGAAATGGGAACTCCGCTTGCCGTCCGGTTACCGCGTGGTGCACTCAGGCGGAAGCGTCACGCTGGACGAACACGCACCGGACCAACCGGCACCGGACGAGCCAGCGCCGATCTTCGGTTGGCGCGCTTGGTTCCGGACGCTGGCTCGCAAGCAAGCGCCGAGTCTCGCGGCAGGGACCGAATCGCAAGCCGCAACAGATATGGCACCGGCACCGGTCGAAGGCGCAGCCACGATGGCGCCCGATTCCCCAGCGGAGCCAAAGCTCGACGCTCCCGCCCCCGAGAAACCACTTTCAGGTTTGGAGTTCGACGCCAAGCAGCGCGACGCTGGCGCTCTGGCCGCGCCTGCCCAGAGCCCTGCGCTGCCGGGTCCGGGCGGCAGCGGCCCGGGGGCGCCGGTTGCGCCCGCAGCCGCATCCGCAGCTCCGCCCGGCGGTGGCGAAGCACCGCGCGGCGCGCGTTACGATGTCGCCTCCAGCGACTGGGCGATGGAGGGCGTACGACCACTGACGATCCAGTTGGCTGCGGCTGGCCGAGGAAAGCGGGTCACGTTTTCCAGCCTGGGCGTCGATCCGCATTTGGTGGCAACCGTCATCGATCAGCGGCGCTGGCAGTGGCTGGGTCTGGCCTGCGGGCTGGCCGTGTTGGCCTTCGGCGGGCTGAAAGTGCGGAGCCGCCTGCGCGAGCGCCTGCGATATATCGGCGGCGTGGTGTTGGTCGCGCTGCTGCTACCGCCGCTGACGGGCTGGTTCGCAGAACTGCGACCGTTGGTCGACGCGACGCTGGTGGCCGCGGGCGTGCTGCTGGCCATGACGCTGGCTGCGGCACTGGGCAGGTCTACCGTTCGCTTGACGCGGCGCAGGTTCTGGCAGCGGCCGACCGCTACGCTCGAACCTGGTGCGTCGACAGCACTCCTGCTGCTCGCAACCAGCAGTTTCGCTCTGCAGTTTGCCCAGCCTGTCCAAGCACAGGAGCAGCCGCTTCCTCCGGGCGCCGTCGGTGTGCCGACGCTCGGCAGTCTCGAGAGGCTGATCGAGTCGCTACCCCCTGCCCCGCCAGTTCCGATTCCCGCCGACGCGATCGTCGTTCCCTACGATCCCGAGGCACTCGAGCGGAGCGCCGACTCAGACAGACTGCTGGTGCCCTACGACACGTATCTAAAATTGTGGACAGCCGCGCATCCCGACGCGGGCTCGACGCGCCGCCTGTCACCGGCACCGTTCGCCTGGTCCTCCGCGCACTACGAAGCTGTTTTGAGCGATAGCGATGATCTGAAACTCAGCGGCAAGATAAGTTTGCATGTGCTGACAGACGCCGCGGTCTCGGTGCCCATTGCAATTGCTGGAGGCGCCCTGGAGAGTTTGACCGTCGACGGTGAAGAAGGGAAGTTGCAACTCGTCCCCTCCCCCGTCCCGGCGGAGACGCAACTGATGTTGCATCTGAGCGGCCGCGGACGAAAGGAGCTGGCGATCGAGCTGCGAATGAAAATCGAAAAGCGCGGCGGCTGGCGAGCCATCGCTGGTCGACTGCCAGCGGCACCGGCAACCAGCCTGACGCTCAGGGTTCCGGCGGCGCATACCGAAGTGCGCTTCGACGGCTTGGCCGATCGCGCGGCGGTCGAAACCGAGCAGGCCGATCAAGAGATCACGACCGCGCTGCCGAGCCATGGCCGCGTGGCCTGGCAGTGGCGCGCGAAGATTGCTCAAGCAGACGTCAGCCAAGGACTGGCCGTCGATGCGCGCAGCCTGCTCGATATCCAAGAGGATGCGTTGCAGTTCGCCTGGCAAGGCGAGTTCCAGTTTCGCCGCGGGCGCCGTGTATCGTTTACGCTGCTCGTGCCCGCCGATTACTTGGTCGAACGCGTCAGCGGCGATAATATCCGCGGCTGGAACACGCAACCACAGGATCAACAGCAGCAGCTGACGGTCGATTTATTGACCGCGGTCGCAGATCGCGAGAGTTTCACGGTCTTCCTGATGCGCCGCCACGACCAGCCGATCACGGCACCGCTCAGCTTCTCAGCCCCCGTGGTTTCCGTGCCCGATGCGATGCTGCAACAAGGACAACTGGTCGTGCGCCGCAGCGGCCTGATCGACGTTCGGACGGTGACGGCCACTGGGCTGCGGCGCATCGATACTCCAGCCGATGGGCTGCCCATTTCCCAGCAGGTCGACGCCGGGCCACTGCCGCTGAAACCCTACCAAGCCTTCCAGTATTCGCAGGTTCCGTACGAACTCGAATTGACCGCCCAGCCAACCCAGTCGCAACTGCAGGTCACCGGGCAGACGCTCATCAAGCTTTCGCAATTCGAATCGTCGATCGAATCTCGGCTGAGCCTCGACATTGGCCAGCGGCCGTTGCATCACTTGCGGCTGAGCGTGCCGGACAATTGGACGTTGGATCCGCCGGAATCAACGGTTGCCTACGAGTGGCATGTCGAACCGGGAGACGACGGCCGTCAGCAGATCGATTTGAAATTCGCCAGCGGTCTGATCGGCCAGAACCAGTTGATACTCCGCGGCCCCCTCACGCAGACGCTCAGCGCGGCGACCGATGGAACGTTTCCAACGGTCGCTTTGCCCAAGATCGAAGTGCTGGATGCCGATCGGCAATCGGGGGACATCGTCGTCACTAGCGATCCGGCCTTCGATGTACGGGGCGAGCAATTACAGGGCTGCCAAACAGTCCTCTTGGGCGCCGCGAGCGCGTGGCTGGCGCCGGAGCAACGCGAGCTGGCTCGATTGATGGTTCACTATGCAAGCATCGATTTCAGTGGCCAATTGCGAGTCAGTCTGCGTTTGCCTCAGGTCAGCGCGTTCGCGGTCACAAACGTCAAACTGACCGATCGCTCGATTGAAGAAACGATACTCATCGAATGGTCGATTCGCTCGGCCGGAATTCGCGAGCTGTCGGTCGTCCTGCCCACTTCGCTGGCCCAAGCTCAGGTGCGCGGGCCGATGATTCGCAGTCTGACTTGGACGCCCGTCGGGGCGGAAGCGGAATCGCCGGTGCGGCTGCGCGTCGAGCTGCAGGAAGACGTCATGGGGCAGTACTGTTTGATCATTGAACGCGATCGCTTGCTGGCCGGTGGCAACCAAGCGGTGCCCGTCCCGGTCATCGAAACGGGGCAGACGGAGCACCGCTTTGTGACGCTAGAGAATCTCGGCCCCGATGAATTGCTGGTCGCCGAGCGCCGCTCGCTCGAGGCGCTCGACCGTTCGCAATCGCAGTGGCGGTTCCTGGCCAGTTTGCTCGGAGGCAAAGCAACCGATGCGTTTGTCGTCCGCGAGAACGGTGATCCGCCGTCGCTGGCGTTCGCAACTCGCGATCGCGCCGTCGTACAAACGGTCGGCGCCAGGATTGGCATTGCTCAAACGAACATGATGGTCGACGACAGCGGCGCTTACCGGGCGGCGCTCGAATTGCGGGTCGAGAACCGGACCGAGCAATTTTTGGAAATCGAACTGCCGGAAGGGGCGCGGCTATGGACCGTGAACGTCGCTGGCGAACCGGTCAAACCGATGGCAGGCTCGTCGACTGAGGAGCCAACCTCGGCCGCGGCGGCCAGCGTCTCTAACCAAGGCGATTCTGTCCACGCTGCTCGTCGAGTCCGTGTGCCGCTGATCAAGACGGCCGCCGGTGATTTGGATTATCCGGTCGTCGTAAAGTACGGAGGAAAACTACCGAGGCCAGGCATGTTGCGGACGACTGTCTTTCCATTGGCACGGACGATCAATATCAATGTCGAACTTTCCCAGGTGCGGCTACACCTGCCAACGACCAAACGCTGGCTGAACTTTTCCGGGTCGATGGGTCGCGCCGCCACTTCCGAGGAACTGGCTGCCGGATGGCTTTCTTTTCGCACCCGCCAACTGACCGAGCTGACCGAGCTGCTCGGCCAGGCGAGCGAACAAGACTTTTCCAAAGCGCGCGCGGTCAACAATCTGAAACAACTCGGCAAAGAGG
>JBQCJB010000309.1:0-4739 GCA_051953155.1 Aureliella sp.
AGAACGCCGACGACCGAGAACGCCGACGGTCGAGACCACAACCCGTGGGGCTTTACCGTGTGGATGGCTGGCGGTGGCGTGCGCGGCGGCATGACCTACGGCCAGACCGACCCGTTTGGATTCCGTGCGATCGAGGACAAGGTTCATGTGCACGATCTGCACGCGACGATTCTGCACCTGATGGGCTTCGACCACCAGCGTTTGACCTATCGTCACGCCGGCCGGGATTATCGCTTGACCGACGTTTCCGGCAGGGTGGTATCAGACATCGTCGCATGAGCGAACTGCCAGCCGAAGAGCATTTGTCAGCCAATGCATTCGGCGGCGGAGAAATTGCTGTTGCCAGAAGCAGAGAGCAACGCCGCCGTCGATCCGCCACCCGGCGCGGCGACCGTCAAGGTCAGCGGCGATTGGGGCGAGTCGGCGCGGCGCGTTAGGGAGCCTCGAGGCTTGTTCGGGACGACGAAGTTCACCTTGCCGTCGGACTGTTCCATCAGCTCCAGTCGGTACGCTGACGAAAAGGGGCGCCCGTCCGCTCGCCGCACGAACGACCATCTGACGACGACTTCATTGCAAGTGCCCGACAACGTGTCTAGCGAAAGCCGATCGACGGCGATTGGCGGATTGTCGGCGGTGACCGAACCACCGGCTGCGATGACCGGCCAGGTATCAGAGAAAATTACTCGGCCTGGCACATCATCCCGATCGAGTGGACTAGCCTCCGAAATCTCGATGCGCAGATTGGCGATCTCGCACGCGGAGTGATTGGAGATGACGAGCGCGCAATGATCGAGATCACCCAGGATTTCAGCGTGCACGGACGGTTCGATATTCGCTTGTAGCAGCCGCATAATCGACCGCCCGAGTACGACGATGACCGCCGCCAGCGCCACATTCGCGATCATCTGCTCGGCAAGCATGAAGTAAATAACGGTTTCCATAAACAACTGTCCTCAAAATAGTGAGCGAAACTGCTGCCTGGCGAGCGAGCCAAGTCAGTGCGATGGCGGTTTAGCAGCTGAGCGCGGCCGAATGGTCCGCGTCGGGAGGTGCCGGAGCACGCCAGCGGCTAGACACAGTTACCTGAGGAGCGCTGACCAGGATCGGCTCGTTCACGCCGACGTTGTTGGCGAACATCTTCAGCCGGGCCAGCAGCGCTTCGGTAACCGGCGTACCAATCTTGACCAGCGGTCGGCCATCCTTGGTCGTAACCTCTTGCTCGATGGACATGCCGACGCAGATGTCCGACACGTTCAAGCTGATCGATTCCAGAGCGCTGCCACACTGCGTCACCTCTGCCAGTGCAGTGACCAGTCGGGAATCGTAAAGCTCGGTTTGCTTGATCATCCGAGCCACGGCGACGCGCGGTAGTACGCCTTGGATCGTGTGCAAGTCGAAGTCGCTGGCCACGCGCAGGATGCGCGCGGCTAACTTGATCGGCTCGCTCTCAGTGCTCTCGGCAATCTGCTCGCCCGAGCGTTGATGGAGATGGATAATGCGGGCCACCGGCAGCAGTGGCGGGCTCTTCGACAGGATGCGCGTCGCCTTGGCCGGGTGTTCAGCCAGCGTCTCCGCTTCGAGCGCATTCAGGCGCTCGGTGCCCTTTTGGGCTTCGATCAAAATCCGTTCCGGCACGTCGATGCAACCCAGTTGCGACAGCGTGGCGGCCCGCTCGATGTCGGACACATTGCTCAGCCCCAAGTGCTTGGCCAACGCAACGGCGAGTTGCCGGATGCGCGATGCGCGGGCATGAGCCGTCGGGTTGACGACTGCCAGCGCTTCGCTCAGAGCGCGCACGCTGCCGTTGTTCGCGCGTTCCAACCGCTCCGCCTCGGACCGCTGCAAGCGATAATGGCGAGTTGCGTCCAGCAGCGCATCGCGCATGACGTTCACGGGACAAGGTTTCAGCAAAAACCGAAAGATTTGCCCCCGGTTGACCGCCTCAATCAGACTCGAAGTGTCCGCCGAGCCGGTCAAAACCAGTCGCGAGGTCAGCGGCGCTCGGCTGGCGAGCTGTTCGAGAAACGCAGCCCCGTTCATTCCGGGCATGCGCAGGTCGGATACGACGGCCGCAAACGGACCGTGTTCATGGATTGCATTGAGACCTTGCTCGGCACTGGTGACAGCTTCAATTTCGAAGATGTCGTCCAGCAAGCGACGAGCGCCTTGCAAAACCAATTCTTCGTCGTCAACAAACAGGATCTTATCAGACATCAGCGCACACTTTCGCTGGAGTCGGCGAAGCGTGTGGCTTGCCGCTCTCAAATCGGTTAGTGTCGGCCCGCTAAACAATACGCTCGGTTTGAGATAGCGCGCAAGCGCATGGGGCAAAACCCTTGCCCGCTAACGCTTCGGTTATCAAGCGTGAGGAACGAAGCGGTTATTCGGCATCCGCCCCCCACCTGGCGGCCGGCTGACGGTGCTGTCGGATGAATTACGAGTAATATCACCCGTCTCGGCGGCTCGCGACACTAGCGGTGCTTGCCGAGCGGAAGGGGGCGATTAGAGCCCAACCTCGTTTTTCGGAATGTTGCCCGCAGCCTCGCTGTCCTGGGCAGCCCGGAGATCGAACCACGGTCGTTTCTCGGCGACTTTCTTGGCGCAGTCGGTAGCCAGATTGCCGTGGAGGGCGACGCGGGCACACTTGCCTGAGGTCATGACCGCGCCGGTCGCCAGTCCGCTGAACTGGTTACCGGAGATGACCACGTCGGCGATGCCGTCCAAGACGATACCGCTGCCAGCGTCGC
This sequence comes from Aureliella sp., assembly GCA_051953155.1. Classification (GTDB taxonomy): domain Bacteria; phylum Planctomycetota; class Planctomycetia; order Pirellulales; family Pirellulaceae; genus Aureliella. The sequence continues at coordinate 2,748 of JBQCJB010000309.1, forward strand.
TTTGCATCGGCTGCGCCGACTCGGCCAGCCGCTTGATCTTGCCGCCGATCTCCGAGTTACAGAAGCTGTTGCCGGTAATGGCCAGGCGGCCGCTGTCGCTGCCGGCGCGCACCCCGAATTGGTGCACCAAGACGAACGTGTTGGCCGAAACGCTACAACCCCAAGCGTCCTTCAGATCGATGCCTCCCTCGAGGTGATGCGCGATGACGTTGGCGCTGAGCGTAATGCCGTAGCAGTCGCGGTCGAGGATGATCGCCGTGCCGTTGCATTCCTCGATCATGTTGCCGCTAACGACCGATCCATACGTATTCTCGATGACGATTCCGTGGCGGAGATGATCGTCTATGTTGTTGCCGTTCATGCACAGGTTGAACGAATCCGCACAGCGGAGCGCGTCCTCATCCTCCTCGAATTGGTTGGCGCTGACGACGATGTCATGGCATCCCTCGAGCGCGACGCCGCACTTTTTGTTGTAAGTGAACAAGCAACCGATGATCCGCGGATCCTCGTAGCAGTCCTTCATCTCCAGCCCGTTGGCGCCGTGGTAACTGGACGAGACACCGCTGACGTACAGTTCGTCGACGTGGACGGCCTCGATCCCGTTGCCGCTTTTAGCGTTACCGGAAATGCGGAAGTCGAGCAGCTGCACTCGCCACAATCGGGCTTTGGTGTTCTTTTTCAATTCCTCTGCCGGAGGCGAAACGATCCAGGCCGGCTGACCGGACTCGTTCTTGTTGACGATGTGGGTCGACGTGCCCGCTCCCACGATCCGCACGTCGCCGCGATTCAGCCGCAGCGGCTCGGTGATCTCGACGGTTCCAGGAGCGAGTCTCAGTTCGCCGCCCGCGCTGGGAATGGCGTCGAGAGCAGCCTGGAGATTCGGATAATCTTTGGCATGGATGACCGTCGGCTGGTCGCTTGCGCCTCGTGCCACGCCGCAGACCAGTAGCATGCCCAACAACGCACTGCGAGAAGTTACGAATTTCCAGAGCACGATGTGGATCTCCTGGCTGGATAGGTGGGGGAGCGGAGGGTGTAAGCAGACTCGTAAAACGCATTTGCCGACGGGTCGGTCACAGCTTGAGGCACTGGTCGACGAACTCGAAGAGAGCCTTGGTTGCCGGGTCGTCGGGCTTGCCGAGATTGTCGTTAAGCTTGTTGTGGTGGGTCTCCTTGCCTCCGAAAAGTTTCGAAGGGACTCCGGCGTCCTTCAGCGCGCTGTCGAGCCGATGCGCCTGGGCAGAGGTGTCCGGATGGTCGGCAACATACAGGATCAGAAACGGCGAAATGCCTTTGCCTTTGGCGACGTGGGTGACGGCTGAGAAATCGCGATGCTTTTCGGGGTCATTTCCAAACTTCTCGCGATGGCCGAATTTTGCCTGGGCTTGATGGTGCACTCGCCGCCGCGTCTCGGCAGTTTCGATAATGGCAGGTACGTCATACGTATCGCCGTCAACCGGAACACAGCCCTTGATGAATTCCAGGCTGCCCCCTTCGGCTTTGAGGTAGCGGTCGTCGATGCTAATCAGCGCCGCCAGCTGCGCCCCTGCCGAGTGCCCCATGACCAGGATGCGATTAGGATCGCCGCCGTAGTCGGCGATATGTTGATGCACCCAACTGAGCGATTTGGCGACATCGCGAATGATGGTGCCCATGTCGACTGCTGGGAGCAGACGGTAGTTGGTCGACACGAAAACGAAGCCCTTGTCCATGAACGCCTGCGGCTTGAGCTGGACGCTGCTCTTGTCACCAGTTTGCCAACCGCCGCCATGGATCCAGAAGACGACCGGCAGATGCTTGGCATCCTTCGGCGCGTAGACATCGAGCACCTGCCGCTCGTGCCCACCTGCCACATACGGAATATCGCGCTTGGGCTCTTGAGCGGTAGCCATCGAGATCAGGCACAGGCCAAGGCAAGACGGGAGAAAGTAACGCAAGCAGACCAGCGCTGACATGAGGATTCTCCGGTGAAAGCGGGCTACGGCGGGGGGA
>JBQCJB010000310.1:0-6982 GCA_051953155.1 Aureliella sp.
CGCCGGAATCCACTGGGGATGCTCAATGACCAAGCGCACCATGTCGACGACCCACAGCGTGCCGTCCGGTGCGTTAACGATTCTCACCGGCCGCGAAAACGGATCGCTCGATGCGAACCAGTCGACCTGCGAATCTTCAGAAAAGCGACGTCCTTTGAAAGACGAGCCGTCGGCTGCGACGTGGAAGCGAGCCACCAAATTGTGCACCGGCTCGCACACGAAAGCCGCCCCGCGCATGTCTTCGCCTAAGCCCGGTTCGCGGCAGATGATACTGCTGCAGGCGCTGGTGAATCGATTGAAGGTGAACAGATCGTTGAAGCGGTCTTTGGTGCGGCTGGCCGGGAAGACCGGCGGCGCTACCGGCGGGTCGAGCAAATGCTGCGTTGCCGGTCCGCTCATCCCGCCGCGGCTGCGGTAAGCGTCTTCGATCGCGTAATGGAACATGGGTTGGTTGTTGACGTTGCCGAACCAGTTGCCGAATTCGTCTCGCGCGCGGATGTACTGCGTGTGGCCGCTGGTGGTAACCAAATCTCCGGTGTCGGGATTCCAGCACACATCGCGGCCGGAGACGTTCAGCGTTTTACCGCTGCGGGTGCTGGTCAGTTCGCGCGTGCCGTCGCCGGAGGTGAAGTTCAGCCAACCATCGAGTCCGATTTCAAAGCCGCTGGCCCGATGTTGGGGGTTGGCCGAACCGACGCCTTGGAGCAGGACTTCGCGAACCTCCGGTTGGCCGTCGCCGTCGCGGTCCGCGGCAAAGAAAACGTCGGGCGCCGCGATGACGATGATGCCGTCGCGCCATGGGATCGCGCTGCTGGGATAATCCAGCTCGCTGAGGAAAACGTGCGACTCCTCGAAACGGCCATCGCCGTCGTTGTCGCGCAAGTAACGAACTCGCCCCTTCCCCGGCGCGCCGAGCGGATAGTCGCTCATTTCAACGACCCAGATGCGACCATCGTGGCCGAAGGAAACGTTTACGGGATCGGCCACCTCCGGTTCGGCAGCCAGCTGATCGACCTGGAAACCAGGGGGGACATGGATCGACTTCAAGGCTCCCGCAGGAGTGCGAGGTTTGTCGTCCGGTACATCTTCCTGGAGGATCTCTTTCACGCGTCGCGCGATCAAGTCTTCGGTCCCCGATTGCCAGCGCCCCGGTTGGTTGTAATAGACCATCGAAAAATCGACTTCGTAGCCACCTTCGGCACGCATGCGTTCGCTGGCAACATATGCGAACACGTCGTCGGTATACGCCGCGACCCAGACTTGTTTGGCGTCGAGTTCTTTCTCGAGTCGAATCTGGTAATCGACGACGACTTCGCCGCCCAGGAAGACCCACAACAACTCTTTGCCGAACTGCCAAGTGTGAATTGGCGCGGGATAAGTTTCGGGGAGGCGTCCCATCTTGTTCCAAGTCGCCAGCATCGATTCAGCCCATCGCCGACGCGCCACGTCTTTATCGGCTTTCAGCGCTTCCAGTTCGGCGCGCGTCGGCATCTCGGGCGCCAAGCCGGCGTAGCCAAAATGAGCCTCCGGAAATTCGCTTAGGCTCTGCCACGTTTTCGCAGGGTCATTCTGCGCGAGGGCCGCTGCGATCGCGGCAGCCATTTCCGCTCCGTGCTGGCGCGCGTCGTCGTAACCGCGACGCGGTTCCGGATTGGCGTCCGCTCCGCAACCGATGACTGGCAAGAAAACGCTGCCGGCGTGTTGGTTCTCCAATGCGGTCGCCGACAGTCCGGCCCAGTCGGCGCTGACCTGATTGAAATCGGGACCGAGCGTGGTGCAGTGGCAAGCGTACATAAAGGCCGCGCCGAGCAGTTTGCCGTCGGCACCGATCGCGCGCAGCAGTCGGACGCGTCGATCGACCGGCCCGTCCGCTTGCACGCCAAAGCCGCTCCAAACGCCTCCTTTGAGTACGCGACGGTTCACGGCAAAGGAAGCCTCGGCTTGCCCTGCTTCGAGTCGGGCCGGCTGCCGTGCGGCAACTGCCTGGCGGACTGCCGTCAGAATTCCTTGCTCGACGCGCGCCGTGTTGCGTTCGATCGCTTCGCTCTCGGCCGGCGTCAGCGGCATTCGGTAAAGATTCGTCAGTCCCGACGCCGCGTGCGGGGCGGCATGCGAATGGGTCGAGCAAATGACTAGATCGCTACGCGAGATGCCGTATTCGGTCGCCAGCTGCTCACTGATGCGGCGCGTCATGTCGCCGACCACCGCGATCGAATCGACCGATACGAGGATGACCGACGGTGCCCCAGCAAGTGGCCCGGTAGCGGTCGTGGCTGGCGAATCGGCTTCCGCTTGGCGAGCAGTCTCGGCCGCCGACTTTGACAGAACCATCGCGCGCGCAAAGAGCGGATCGGCCACTCCCGTGTGAGGCTTGTCGCGGGCCGCGTAGCCGCTCAGCCGAACCGGCTCGACCGGCGTGACTTCGACGCGGGAAAAGCCGACCAGCCATTGATCCGCGGCCGACGCGCCGGCCGTCAGTCCCAAGGTTAACAGCAGCGGCAAGTAAATCCGGAGGAAGCCGTGCAAGCGTGCGCAGCCCATTAGCGGAGCTCCTGGTGGGACGTTCGGTGGAAAGGCGGGATTTAGTCGACTACCTGGCCATCGGTCAGCGAACGTAGCATCGAGGTCAGGATGGCTTCGAAGACCAACGTCTGTTGATCGATGTCGCGATCCTCTCCCTGGATCTGGACCAAATAGAGCGCGTCGTCGACGGGTATAGCGATCATTTTGGAGACGATCACGAAATCAAGATAATAGAATCGCTGGACAACGCCAGCAAATTCCTGGTCGGCAATTTGGAGAGTCAGCGGTTCGCTTTCGATGTCCTCATACTCGGCGGTCATCGCTTCGCTCGCCTGGCGGACGACCTCCTCGGGCGACGTTTCGCCCTCAAGCAAGTTGATCGCCAGGAACGATCCGCCGGGGCTTTCCAGAACGACTCCTTGGCGCGGCTGCCCCGGATGATCCTCGGTCATCGTCCAGGTGTCGGGGTACAGCAGCGATATTCTCATCCCGGAATACTGTTTGGGCATCCAATAACCTAATGCTTGCAATTCTGTTTTATGCCACAGTGACCGGCCCGCTTTTTGGCGCGTGGCTGAAGAGGCGACTAGCCGGCAATGGTGGTTTGGCAATTTGCCAGGAAAAACCGCCCTAGCCCTTAGGGAGGGCGGTTCGTTACTATCCCCCGCATTGTACAAAAAAGGCGTGATAGGTTCACGTCGAGGGATAGACCAATCGGGTCGGAGCAGGGCGCCGGCTGTCGACCCGCACGGAAATTTCAAGATGAGGCATTCGCCGAGCCGCGATGGAACTCGCGCTATGTCGCCCCCGAGCTCGAGGGCGATACGCTGGGCCTGCGTGCTGGCGTGGGGGGTGCTGCTCGTGTCCGGGGGTGGCTGCCGCGTACTGCGCAGCCGCGATACCAAAGACCTTTCGGTCGCGCGTCAATTGTCGCTCCGCGGCGCGGACGCCCTGCAGCAGCGCAAGTACTCCGACGCTGAAAGCCTGTTCGTCGAAGCCTTGCACCAGAGCCCGAGTGACGAACGCGCCCAGTGGGGGTTCTCGGAAGTGCTCTGGCAACGGGGCGAGCGCGAGCAGGCGACCAAGCACATGGCGAAGGCGGTCGAGCTCAGCGGATCGAATCCCGACTTGTTGGCGCGGCTCGGCCAGATGTATCTGGAGCAAGAGGACTACACGCGGGCCGCTCAGCAGGCCGACCTGGCCCTGCGGACGCATCGCAACAACCACGCAGCCTGGGCGCTCAAAGGCGACGTGTTGCGGCGGCGGGGTGAGTTGAGCGCGTCGATCGAGTGTTACCATCGGGCACTGATCTATCGGCCCGACTGGCCCGAAGTCCAAGTCACCGTTGCGGAACTTTATCGGCTGTCCAATCGGCCACAGCGGGCCCTGGCCACGCTCGACCGGCTGACCGACCAGCGTTCCGAAGCCCAAATCCCTCCGCGGGCGAGCTTGCTGCGTGGACAGGCGCTGGCCGACCTGGGACAGCAGGAAGCGGCGTCGATGTGCCTGCGTCAAGCGGCTCCGCATCTGCCGGCCGATCAGAGCCAATTGTTGTATGAATTCGCTCAGACGCAGTATCGGTTGGGCGATCTGGTCGAGGCCCAGCTGTGCCTCCAGCGAGCGCTGCAGAGCGATCCGGCCAACACGGCCGCCCTGAAGCTGCAGCACGACATAGGCGAGGCCTTTGCGCGGCACACTGGCGCGGATGTACCGGTTAAAGCAGCCTTCGTCGGCATGGCGCAATAACCGGGCCAATCGCGCATTTGCTTGCGACTGGTTCGTAAGCTAGTGTTCCAGTGCGGTTAAAGTCTCACCACGTTTACGCAAGCAGGGGCAAGCGGATGACAACCACGTTGACAACGACGTTGGCACCACAAACACCAACGGAATTTGTCGATCGGCGCCAAAACTCGGCGCCCACCACCGGCGGTGTCGAGCGACGTCAGTTTGGCAACACGCACTACGGTCTCTCGCCAGCGGCTCGAGAACTGGCCGAAGCGATTGATAGTTACAAGCTGCAACACCGACGCCGCTACGTCACATTCGAAGAAATGCTGGAAGTCATCACACGGCTGGGCTACGTTAAGCAGGTCTAACTTCCCCTCGAGCCTCCGCGGGCTACAACTGCTTCATGAAGGCGACTAGGTCACTCTTCTCTTGATCACTGAGCTTCAGTTCGAGGACGAGGTTGAAGAATTCGACCGTGTCCTCGAGCGTCAAGCAGCGGCCGTCGTGCATGTACGGCGGGCTGTCCTTGATGCCGCGAAGCGTGAACGTCTTGATCGGACCGTCGCCGGGTTCGCTGGCCAGGAAACGCTCGAGATGCAAGTCATGCATCTGATGGTCCAGGTAGAACGGTGCCGGATGGCAGACGCTGCACTGCCCTTTTCCGAAAAACACCTTCTCTCCACGCAACTCGCTTTCGGTCGCTGAGTCAGGATTCAAGCGTCCCAGCAAGTTGAGCTTCGGAGCCGGCGGAAAGTCGAACATGTTCTGAGCCTGGGCCATGTGCGGAATGACGCTCCGCGGCAGTTCCTGAAAACCTTTCTTCATAGCGCGGATCGGATCGCCGTTGAAGTAGGCCGTGCGCTGCTCGAACTCAGTGAAATCTTCCACCGAGCGGAGGCTGCGCTTCGAACCGTGTATCTGCTGGTTGAAGAGCCCGCGAAGGCTAACCGTATCGAGCCGGAAGCGGCGTTCCTGCGGGCGTATGTCGGGCGACAGGTGGAACTGTGCCGTGGTGTGGCCGTTGACATGGCAGTCGAAGCAGGCCACGCCCAAGCTCGGGTGCAATGTCTTTCGATCATCCGTGGCATTGAACTCTTCTTGCGGCAGCGGCGTCAGCAGCAGACGCATCCCTTCCAGTTGCGCGGGCGTCATGATGTCTTTGAACAAGCGGTGAAAGTTGTTGATGCTGACGACCTCGCCACGAGAGACGTCGCCCAGTTCCGGCCGATTTTGCAGGAAGATCGCCGGCGGGAATTCGGGAATAAACGCCTCCGGCAAATCGAATTCGACGTCGAAGCGTTCCAGGCGAGGAAACATTTCGATCTGGGCCTGGGGGAACACCTGGCCGCCGTTGGTGTGCAGCGGATGAGGCAGCGACGGATACGGAAAGAGCTTTTGATCGCGAATCTGCTTCGGGCTCATCTCCGCCAGTTTGGCGAAGGTCATGCCTTGGCCCAAGCGGGCCGTTGGACCGATGGGAATCGGTTTTCCGCGCGACATCGTGAGTTCATCATCGAATTTCACGTTGAGGTTGTAGCGACTCTCGAGCAACTTTCGCTGGGCCGCGGTCACGGCCGGGCGGGCCTCACTCTCCGTCTTGACGATCTCCTCGGGCGGTTGCATCGGGTGATCCGAGTTCAGCGGATCGCGGGCGAAATCGAAACCGCTGAGCTTTCCATCCTTGGCCTGGTCGGCTAGAGCAGGTGAAATCGGCATCGCGGACTTCGGTGAGAAAACATCCGACCGATCGTGCTCGGAGAGTTTCTGTTCGGGGCGATCGCTGCTGGCCTTTCGCGGAGTCTGGGCATCCTCGACAGCATCGGGGCTGGTGCGACGGTCGGCAGCTTTGTCAGCAGCTTGGCCCGCGGGGCGGCGGGCGGCCGGTGGTTGATTGGCTGGCTGCTGAGAGGTGGCGGCCGCGGGCTGGGCCGCAGATCGCTGCGGTGCCGCCGCGGAGGCCGACGCCGGCTGAGCCTGAGCTGGCTGCCCTGCCGACCGAGCTGGCGCCGCCGTTTGCCCTGCCGTCGGCGTGCCACTGGCTGGCGGTCTGCCCGGCTGGTTGGGCTGAATTTGCCCGTGCGCTGTCAACGCGGAAACCCCTAACCCCAGGGTCAACGCAAAAACTCTCGATGCCTTCATCTTCGGATTCTCCCCGCCCTATGTGCAAAACCTTCGCCCATCCCCAAGTTTTTCCAGCAAAACTTGTTAAGGCAGGCTTAGCACATTCAGTGCCATAGTTTGCACACGGTGGCCGTCCCTCGCCCGCAGAGAGTCTGGCTGAGGCCGGGGCAGCGCCCTTGGGCTCGGCGTGATAAGTCGGCTCTCCCAAGCGCGCGGTCACCAAGTCGAAATTGCCCGAGAAAATATCAATCTGTACCGATTGGCGAATTCCCGGAACTTGCGCATACTTTGACGCTGATATCGCTCTGGCGCTCGCAAGTGTGTGGTCGACCGTACGTCCCGGCGACCGGCGCCTGAGCCACTGTTCACGACGGGAAGGAAGAACATGGGAAAGTTTCTGATGGGTTTGGCCCTCGTGGCCATGAGCACGCTGGCCGGATTGGGACCAGCCGCAGTTGCCAAGGCGGGTGAGTGCTGTGCGACGCCCGTATGTTGCGCTCCGCCGCCACCGGTCGAAGTGACCTGGTGCGTCGAGGATCCTTGCACCTGCTGCAAGTACCAGGTCTCGGCTTGCTTGCCGGCATGCTGCCAGTGCCAGACACCCTGCCTG
>JBQCJB010000311.1:0-11061 GCA_051953155.1 Aureliella sp.
ATCATCAATGACCGGCTGCGACTCCAGGTCAAGGATGCGGTGACGTTGGCAGGTAACCCGCTGGACGGCGAATGGGTGGATGGAGTCTCCAGCTTCGCTTCCGGCGACGGCACAGCGGGCGGAAACTTCAACTTCCAGTTCCAAGTCCTGCCGGGCGACGTGAACCGTTCGGGTGCCGTGCTTTCTGGTGATGCGAACCTCGCCTTCGCTGCGATCAACGCGTTCACCGATGGCACCTCCGCCTTCTCGGCGCCCAATGGCAATACCTATACCATCTTCAAGGATTTGAACGGATCGGGCACCATCACCAGTGCTGACGCCTCCCTGGCGTTTGCACGGCTCGGATTCCCGGCCAACGTCATTCCTGCAGGTACGCCCGGCAGCTTGAGTGGAAGTTCATCGGCAAGCAGCTCGGTCGATAGTGTCGACAGCATCCTTAGCCAATTCCAAGGCTGGCAGGCGAACAGTTCCGCCTCCAGCAGCTCGGAATTGGTCACCGATGACCCTGCGACCGCAATTGCCGAGGACAAGCCCGTCGACACGGACTTGGTCGACCAGTTGATCGTCGACCTGGCCGACGGTCTTTTGTAATGGAAAGCCGATTGACTGCTTAAATCGGCTGACTAACCTAATAGGCTGGTAGTTCCGCAGCTGCCAGCCTTTGGTCAGCTCTACTAATTAACTGTATCGAAAGGCTTATTGTCCATGTTTAGACTAACCAAGTTTGCGATCTGCTTGGGCTTGGGGTTGTTGCTGCACTCCAGCGCCTCAGCTGCGTTCGTGTTTACGGTCGAGTCGGGAACGTTTACGGCCGACCTGGTCAATCCAACGCTCGGCTCGGTCAACGTCTTCGTCACGGCGGACCCGGGCGATTTGCCGTTCACCGCTGGGTCTTATCAAGCCAGCGTGCAGGCCAACGGCTTCACCGGTTCGATCACTAATATCACGTACCAACCGGCGACCACAGCCGACGGAGCGCATCCGCCGCTGTTCCCCAACCCGCCAGCCACGATCGCTGCCCCGCCAGGATTCTTCACGGCCTCGTCCGCCTTAGGCGAACCACCTTCGCCTCTGAGCAATGGCTCGGGCTTGTACAAGCTGAATTTCACCGTTCCGACTGGTCAGTTCGGCACCTTCCAGATCAACGTCGTCAACAGTGGCGGGGCTTTCTCCGACCTGACGAACCAGAACGGCGATTCGCAAACTCTGGGCTTCGGTTCAGGCACGATCACCGTCAACGTGGCGGCGGTTCCAGAACCTGCGACGCTCGGTCTGGGAGGCTTGGCCCTGGTTGGCGGCGCCGCTGCCTGGAAACGTCGGCGAGGCAAAAAAGCATTTGCTTAACTTGAGACGCGATCGCCCAATTAAAAACCAAACCGCCAGCGGCATTTCCGCTGGCGGTTTTTGTTTAAACATATACTCACTCTGTTTTGGGCGAAAAAACGACGACCAAGCTTAACAATGGAGAATATCACAAGAGGCATACAAAGGTAGACGCACGTTCATATATAGAACACTCGATTTCAAAGCCTTAAGGTATCGCGAAACGTGGGCATGGCGGCCGTTTCTGCAACCGACAAGAGTCTTTAACAAACGAGCGCGCAATGAGTTCCAGGTCGAATCGCACCCCACTCCGTTCGCACAGACATCGCAAAAACGGCTCGCGTTACAGAGCGCAAGAAAACACAGGGGACTTATTCAGCAAGCACCAAAGACATCTCCGATTATCTTTGGCAACATTATTCAAATCGTTTACTAGTCGCTGGCAAAGTTCGGATGTGCTACGGCGAAGTTTCGTCGGGCGAGTGCGCCCACTGGGGCGAGAGCTACTCGAGCCGCGACAGCTGCTCGCCGTCGATCTGATCTCCGTCGCGTCGCCCGAACTGATGTCTCTCACGGCCAACGCCGCGTCGAGCGAACCTGCGATCAGCGCCAACGGGCAATATGTCGTCTTTTCGAGCCTCGCCAGCGATTTGGTACCAGGGGACACCAACAACTGTCGGGATGTGTTTGTCAAAGACCTGACCGACGGGTCCATCGTCCGCGTGAGCACCGACTCGGAGCAGCAGCAGGCCGACAAACAGTCTTCTGAGCCGACGATCAGCGCTGATGGGCGCTACGTGGCTTTTACTAGTTCGGCAACTAACCTGGTGCCGGGTGATACCAATGGAGTAGCCGACGTATTTCTGAAAGATTTAGAGACGGGAATTACCTCCAGGCTGAGCATCGACGCGCTCGGAGTTGAGGTGGATGGTCCTTCGTTTCAGCCGTGGCTCAGCGCAGACGGTAGCACGGTTGCGTTCGCCAGCCTGGGCGACATCATGGCAAACGGGTCAGCCAACGAGCGCCGCCAAATCTTTGTTAGAAAGCTCGGCGCGCTTGCGGTGACGCCCGTCAGTGTCAATGCTCAGGGCAATTTCGGCAACGGCGATTCCTACCAGCCCGCATTGAGCACCGATGGCACTATTGTCGCCTTCCACGGCGACGCAACTGATCTAGTCGAGGGCGACGTCAACTTACAATCCGACATCTTCGTCAAGAACCTGGCCACCGAGGAGATGACGCGCATTGGGTCAAGCTCGTTGCACTCGCAGAACTGGGGCAGTTCCTACGCTGCGAGCATCAGTAGCGACGGAGGGAGAATCGCTTTCTTCAGCTATGCAAGTGACTTGATCGAAGGTGACACCAACGACAAGGGGGATGTGTTCGTCATGGACTTCGAGACGCACCAGCTATCCCGCATTAGTGTGGCCGACGACGGAAGCGAAGCTGACGGCGACTCCTATCAACCGACGCTCAGCGCTGATGGCAGGTATGTGAGCTTTTATAGCGCCGCCAGCCAATTAACCATGCAAGACGACAACGGAGTGCCGGACGTCTTTGTCAAAGACCTCGACGAAAACCGGCTGACGCTCGTGAGCACGACCTCCGAAAACGCACAAGCCGATAATGTATCGAGCCAACCGATTTTGAGCGGTGACGGGCAGCACGTCGCTTTCGTGAGCTTTGCAGCGAATCTCGTCGACGGGGACCACAACGTCGCCGAGGATATTTTCGTGAAGAACCTAACCAACTCCAGCGTCAGCGTCGTTACGACCTCGGAGGCACCGCAATTCGGCGGCAATGCCATATCTTTCGAGCCGAGCCTCAGCGCCGACGGTAAGACCGTTGCCTTTTCGAGCATGGCCAACGACCTGGTGAGCTCAGACAGCAATGGTTCCTTCGATGTGTTTGTTCGGGACGTGAGCACGAATACGACCAAGCGCGTCAGCACCACCGCGGCCGACGACCAAGGCAACGGTCCCTCTTCGGCAGCCAGCATTAGCGGCGATGGCCAGCTGGTTGCGTTTGTGAGTTCAGCGTCGAACCTGGTGCCGGAGGACACCAATAACACGGCGGACATCTTCGTCAAGAATCTCTCTTCGGGCGACGTTACCCGCGTCAGTGTCAGTTCGACTGGTGGTCAGGCAAACAGTAACTCCAGCACTCCGACGATCAGCCAGGACGGGACCCGCGTGGCGTTTATCAGCAGTGCTAACAACCTGATCAACAGCGACACCAATTTTGCTTGGGATGTGCTCGTCAAAGACTTGACCACACAAAACGTGATACGAGCCAGCGAGAATGCCAACCACGAACCGGCTAACCGCTCTTCCTACAATCCGCGCATCAGCGGCGACGGCAAAATCGTCGCTTTCATCAGTGAGGCGGATAACCTCGTGCCCGATGACACGAACGGCGTTACGGACGTCTTCGTGAAGAACTTGGAGACAGGCGCGGTCGCGCGCGTCAATGTCTCGGAATCAGGCGGCCAAAGCTCCTTCGCCGCTCAGCACCCCGCCCTTAGCGCCGACGGTGCTTATGTGGCATTTGTCAGTTCCGATCCGAACCTCGTGCCGGGCGATAACAATGCAGCGGCGGACGTGTTCATTCGCTCTTTAGTCTCAGGCGCACTTGTCCGCGTCAGCACGACTGACACCGGGGAGGAAGCCGAAGGTAATTCGGCCGCTCCAAGCTTGAATGCCGATGGGAGTCTCGTCGCGTTTGAGAGCGCTGCGAATCTGACCGGCATGGAGGACAACCATATCGTCGACGTCTTCGTCAAAAATGTCACCAGCGGAGAGATCCGCCAAGTGAGCGTCAGTGCACTGGGTGTGCAGCCTGATCTTGACTCAACGCAGCCCAGCATCAGTGCCAATGGAAATTTCGTCGGTTTCGTCAGCGGCGCGACCAATCTGACGCCTCTGGACCCAAGCGTCACGCAGGACGTATTCCGCGCGGCGGTCGCCGGAACACCCACGCTTACGCTCGCCGGCCCACAGGATGGATTTGCTGGCGTTGCCGGCCAGGAGCGGCGTTTTCGTTTGACGGTAAGCGACTTCAACGGCACGGGCAATCGCACTTTTGAATTTACGATCGACTGGGGAGACGGATCTGCCCCAGAGACGGTTTCAGGCCCTGCGGCGCTCGAGATCGCCCATACGTTTCCAACGCCAGGCGCACACGCGATCTCGGCCAAAGTTTCGAACGACGTCGGACTCACCAGCGATATCGAATCGCTCTCGCTAACCATTCTCGCCGCTGAGGGGCAGGGGGCGGAACTGGCCGTCGGTGGCACCCCGGGGGACGACGCGTTTGCGATTTCTCCCACTGCCACCCCATCGGTCGTTCATCTAACGATTAATGAAAACGATTATGGTTCCTTCAGCGTTCCGTCCGGCGGGTTGCGACTCTTTGCCGGCGCGGGCGAAGACTCTTTGGCGATGAATGGTACCGAACTGGCGGACACGATGTCGTTTTCGCCATCGGCTATCTCATGGGAAGGCGTGACCGACTGGACCATCCCTCTTGTCACGGCTTACGCAAATCTGGAAGCGGTCAACGTCAAAACATTCACCGGCGATGACGAGCTTCGACTATTGAGTGCGCAGGACGCGTCAGTCGAAATTCAAATCGATGCGGGAAGCGGGTTGGACGCGCTACGTTCGCTACAGACGACGGCTGGTAATTTGTGGAACGTGAGCGGTATCAACGCTGGGAATCTCGCGAACCCGTCCCGCCCCGCGGCCCCACCGGTTTTGTTCTCGAGCATCGAACAACTGGTAGGCAGCGATGCCGTAGCGGATGAGTTTCGGCTGACGAGCGGTGGCATGGTCGGCGGTCATCTTTACGGCGGCAATGGTTCCGCGGTCGACACGCTGGATCTGACCAGCCAGCTCACTTCGGCGAAGGTCGATCTGGAAGTACACAGTGCCTCGTTCGTCCAGGGTTGGGACGGCATTGAGCACTTCGTTGGTTCTGACGGAACGCTCGAGGGGCGAGACGCGATCGCCAACTGGATGATTACAGCGACCAACAGCGGCACGATCGCCTACCCCGAGCATCTGGTCGTCTTCGAAGGATTTCGGGACCTGACCGGTGGAGGACTGGCCGACACGTTCACGCTCGCGGCATCCGGTGAAGTTCGTGGACGCATCGATGGTGGCCCCGGCGGCGGGAACACTCTCGACCTGAGTTCGATAGCTAATTCCCAGGTTAACTTCCCAGCTCAAAATGCCACCGCGATCGGGCGGTTTGCCAATGTGGAAAGTTTCGTCGGTGCTGGCGCTTCCTCACGCCTGGCAGCGCGCGACCAGTCTAACCAGTGGACTATCGACGCGGCCGACTCGGGAACTCTCAATGGGGACATCGCGTTCTCGGGATTCGGAACGCTCATCGGCGGAAGGCTCGACGATACTTTTGAATTCCTGGACGGTGGACTCCTGCATGGTCAGTTGAGCGGATTTTCCGGGCGGAACCAACTGAGCTTTGCAAGTCGCACCGGCCCCGTACAGCTCAAGGCTTCGGGGACTGCCGCCACGTCGGGGGCTGTCATCGACATCAATTCTTCCGAGGTCATCGTGCCTAAGTTCATGCAAGTCACCGCCCACGTCGGCTCGCCGGCGCCCGGGGATACGCTCATTGGCCCGACTGCCACCTCGAATTGGGTAATCAGTTCACTTAACGCGGGAACGATCGGCGCGACGGAATTTAGCGAGTACGAGTCGCTAGTCGGCGGAGGCAGCACCGATCGCTTCAGCATGCAAGCGGCAGGGCAACTCGCGTCGATCGACGGCGGAAACGGGTTCGATTCGATCACCGCCGCTGACGTGCCCAACCAGTGGACGATTGCTGCCGCCGGTGGTGGCCAACTCAATGGCCTTGCCTTTGCCAAGATCGAAAACCTGACCGGTGGGGCGGTGGACGACGCGTTTGAGATCGTCGGTTTGGGTCGCGTCACTGGCCAGCTCGATGGCGGCGACGGATTCAACGCTCTTAGTTATCGTTCGCGCCTGACCAGTACGATCGTCAACATGAACGGTACGCCTTCGGCAACCGCGGTCAGCTCGCTGACAGATACGTTTTCAGTCGTCATCGGGGGCAGCGGCAATGACTGGCTGACAGCTAGTTCACAGCACGGCATGACGCTTGTCGGCAACTCGGGTAACGACACGCTGACTGGCAGCGACTGGCGAGACATTCTCATCGGTGGGGCGGAAGCCGATAGCCTGGCAAGCGCAGGGGGAGAGGACATCGCCGTCGGTGGGTCACTCGCCTTCGAAAACGATCTCCACGGCCTTGCAAACATAACTGCGGAATGGCAGAGCCCGCGGGGCTTCAACGAACGCGTTACCAATCTCCGCGGGCAAACCGCAACCGGTCTCAATACCAGTTATCTGCTCCGCAATCATGCCGATGCAGCTCTCGATACGCTGCTGGACGATTCGGCTGTCGATCAAATCATCGCGGGTGACCAAGTCGATTGGATCGTCGCATCTCTGGCGGACATGGTTGCGGATTTGAATGAAAACGACCAGCGTGACGAGCCGTAAATACCCGGCGTGGCCAACTTCAGGCAGGGTCACGAGTCGAGTAAAATGCCCAACGAGTGCAGTGGCTGGCAATTCGCCTGACCACCTAGCTGGTAGGCTTGATCGTCGACATCGCTTAAAGGTGTTTGCAATGAGAAGTGGTTTTCTGAGCGTAACGCTGCTACTGTCGATGGCCCTCACAGCCGTCGCTGAGGATTCAAAGCAGTTTCGGGGGAATAATCGGGATGGCAAGTTTCCGGAAACGGGGCTGTGGACGACCATCCAGGATAAAGCGCCCGAGTTGGAGTGGATGGGGCAGGGGATCGGTAAGGGCTACGCCAGCGTCGCTGTCGTCGGCAACCGGATCTATACCACGGGCAACACCGGCAGCGGTCAGGCGGTCTTCGCTCTCTCGACCGAGGATGGCAAAATCCTTTGGTCCACACCGATCACCGAACAGGATCCTAAGCACGGCTACGACGGGTCGCGAACGACGCCTACGGTCGACGGGGATCGCCTCTACGTCGTCGGCTCTAGCGGCAGCATCGTTTGCCTGGCAGCAGCCGACGGCAAGGAAATCTGGTCGCGGCAGTTCAGCGATTGGGACGGCAAGATGATGAGCGGCTGGGGCTTCAGCGAGTCGCCGCTAGTCGACGGCGACCGCGTCATCTGCACGCCCGGCGGAAGCAAAGGCATGCTGGTCGCACTGGACAAAATGACCGGCAAGTCGATCTGGGCCGCCACGCTGCCCGATTACGGCCAGGAAAAAGGTCGAAATGGCAGCGACCTCAAAGATGGCGCCGGTTACTCGTCGGTGATGGTCTCCAACGGCGGCGAGGTCAAACAGTATGTCCAGCTGGTCGGCCGCGGCGTCATCGGCGTACGCGCCAGCGACGGACAACTGCTGTGGCGCTACGCGGGCGTGGCCAACGCTACCGCCAACATCCCCACCGTGCTGATCGACGGCGACAACGTGTTCTGCTCGACTGCGTACAATACCGGCAGCGCTCTGCTGAAACTTTCTTCCGACGGTCCGGATAAAGTCAAAATGACCGAAGTCTACGAACTATCGGGCAAGGAGATGCAGAACAAGCACGGCGGCATGGTCCTGGTCGACGGTTACATCTACTGCGGCGACGGCAACGGGACCGGCGAACCGATCTGCATCCGCATGTCGGACGGCAAGACGGCTTGGGGACCGATTCGCGACCAGCGGGGAGGCGAGTCCAGCGTGTGCTACGCCGACGGAGCCGTCATCTTTCGCCGCGCCAAGGGACAAGTCCTGATCGTGAAAGCCACGCCCGAGAAGTTCAACTTGATCGCCTCGTTCAAACCTGCCTTCCAGGAAGCCGATTCGTGGGCTTATCCCGTCGTCTCCGGCGGCAAGCTGTACCTGCGCGAGCAAGACAAACTGATGTGCTACCGGCTCAAATAGATGCGCCAGACCAAACGTGCCGCGGAGCATTGCTTCAAGCCGAGTCCTTCACGAACTGATTGTTTGCATCGCGAACTTCCTGTTAGATACGCGAGCTGACTGAAGCCTTTAGGGTAGTGCTGCCCCTCACCCCCCAGCCCCCTCTCCCCGAAGCGGGGCGAGGGGGAGACTGATTTTCGTTTGTCTCTCTCCGAAGCGGGGCGAGGGGGAGACTGATTTTCGTTTGTCGCAAGCGTGCACAGTTGCGACGGGCCAGTGCCCACTGGCCGGCGCCAGCTACGACTGGCCGGCACTAGTGCCAGGGGCCGGTGCCCACTGGCCGGCGGCGAGGGGTGGCTTACTTGCTGCGAATCTCGATCTTCTTCGGCTGTGCCTTGGCCGACTTGGGCAGCTTGATATTCAAGACGCCGTTTTCGTACTGGGCGTCGATCTTGTCGCTGTCGACCTCGCCAGGCAAGGTGACCGCTCGGACGAACGAGCCGACGGCCCGCTCGACGTAATGGTAATTCTTGTCCTTGCGATCGGTCGACTCTTCGCGGCGGCCCGAGATCACCAGTTGGCCTTCGTGCAATTCGACCTTGACGTCCTCGGGCTTCAGGCCGGGGAGGTCGACCGACACCTCGTAGCCTTCGGGCGTTTCAGCCAAGTCGAGCGTCGGCAGGAATTTTGCCCCGGCCGCTCCACCATTGCCCCCGCCGCTGCGCAGCATGGTGCCAAACGAGCGTCCCAAAACCGAATCGAACATGCGTTCCATGTCGGACGAAAACTCTTCAAAAGGACCGTAGCGGCGAGCAGGAACTTGTGTGCGTGACATATTCCGTCTCCATCTAAATAGCGACGAACCTGTTTCGACCCTCGGCCGCCTGTCACTCTGACAGCGGCCGATCTTTGCCACGAATATTTTGCAACCAGTGTGCCAATGCTCTTGTGCGGAAGTGCACGCTGCCAGGGCGAAGTCGCCTGATCGAATCGAGCTGTCCAGCCTATAATTTCCGTGGCAACGTTGGCAGCATCGGATCACGCAGCAGCGGCGGAAAGGCAGCGAGCAATGTCAAGCGAGTTCAGTTCGGAGAGCGAGTCGACTGGCGCGACCGCGTCGCAGGCCAAAGGGCCGAGCGGCCTGTTGATCATGGGTCTGGTCGGCGTGTCCATGCTGCTGGGGATCCTCTTTCTGGCGTGGCTGGGCACACCGCGCATCGAGCCGGCCGTCGGGCAGACGATCGCCAGGCTCGACCTCAAGCCGCTCGTGTTCGCCGAAGCGCCCTTCACCGAATCGGACCTCAAGGGCAAAGTGACGGTCCTGCATTTCTGGGGCACCTGGTGCCCGCCGTGCCGCGAAGAATTCCCGGGGTTCGTCAAGATCGCACAAGAATTCGCCAGTAACGGCGAAGTGCAGTTCGTCTCGGTTTCCAGCAGCGCCCGAGCTCCGGAGTACGACCTGGATGACTTGGCCGATCAGACGCGGCGCTTCCTCGAGCAGCACTCAACGACCGTGCCCACCTACGCCGATCCGGCTGGCATGTCTCGCGTCCAAATCGCCATGCTCATGGCCGACGGATCGCTGCCTTACCCCAGCACGCTGGTACTCGACCGCAACGGCATCATTGCTGGCGTGTGGATCGGCTATGCTCCCGGCGGCATGGAAGAAGTCGCCGCGACGGTGAAAAAGCTGCTTTAGCGCGCGTTGGGCCGAACGTGCAAGGCCGGAAAAAATTCCCGTCGTGGAAAAATCGTGCTGCTGGGTACGACCGGTTGCTGAGCGGGCCAGTTGGCCCTAGCTGACTGTTCAGTGGCAAACGAAGCTCCTTAAGGCGACCATTAGGCAGATTTAGGACGGCGAGCGGCTGGGCCGATCTGGCAAATGTGGGGCGAAACCTACTTTCATTCGCGCGGAATTTTATCAAAATGCACACAACCCCCATGCAACCCTTCATAGACGAGGTGTACCCGATGTTCCAGAAGTAGCGGCTCCTTTGGAGCTCAGAAGGGCAGTTGATTATGTTGCATGTGTCGTTTCGTGTGCTGCTGATTGCACTAGGCATCACGCTCGGTGGGGCATTCTCTTCTCTTACACAAGCTCAAGAAGCATCTAGTCCGGCAGCGGAATCGGCCACAGCACCTGCCGAAACTCCGGCTCCCGCAGCACCTGCGGAAAGCTCGGCAGCCGAACCTCTGACCCTCGAACAACGGCTCGCGGTCGTGGAAGCCTATCTGGCCAACGGCGACGCCAAGGCCACGCTGAGCGATTCGCAAAAAGCAGCCTTCTCGTATCTGCCAGGTCCCGGGCATAACTCCTGGATCATGGTCTGTTCAGCTCTGGTTTTGTTCATGACGCTGCCCGGCCTGGCGCTGTTCTACGGCGGTCTGGTCCGCGAGAAGAACGTGCTGTCGGTCGTCGCCCAGTGCTTCGGCTGTGCGGGCCTGGTCACCATTCTTTGGGTCACCGTCGGTTACACCTCCGTCTTCGGCGAAGGAGGTTCGCCCTACTGGGGCAACATGCTTCACGTCATGTTCGAAGGGGTCAGCTCGGTACCGGACAGCAACTACAGCTCGTGGGTTTCCGAGAATGTGTTTGCGATGTTCCAGTTGATGTTTGCGATCATCACTCCAGCCCTGATCGTGGGTGCGATTGCCGAACGCATGAAGTATTCGGCGATAATGCTGTTCATCGCCCTGTGGATGTTTGTCGTGTATTTCCCCCTGGCCCACATGGTCTGGAGCGTCGATGGTTTAATGAACGGGGCCTGGAACGGCGCGGCTAAGATTCGGTCAATC
>JBQCJB010000312.1:0-2105 GCA_051953155.1 Aureliella sp.
GAAAAATGTTCAACATCAGGTCGATCGCCAGGATGAGCACAAAGCTATAGACGAACGCGGCGGTGGCTGCCCGCCCTACGCCCTCGGCGCCAGCCTGGCAGTGAAAACCGCGATAACAACTGACGATCGCGATCGTGCCACCGAAAAACAAGCTTTTAAAAATGCCGGTGAAAAAATCCCAGCCGCCGACGAACTTGCGCGAGTTGTTCAGGTATTGGTAGTGGTCGATGTCCAGCACCACGACGCTGTAAAAATAGCCGCCAACGATCCCCATGAAATCGGCCATGACCGTCAACGCAGGAATGAGCAGGATGCAGGCCAGAAAGCGCGGCACGACCAGGTAGTGAATCGGGTTCGCCCCCATACTGACGAGTGCGTCAATTTGCTCCGTCACCCGCATCGTGCCCAAGACGGCGGCCATGGCACTGCCGACCCGGCCGGCCAACATGGTCGCCGCCAGCACCGGTCCGAGCTCGCGGACCAGCGAGCTGTTGATCACGGCGCCGAGCTTGCTTTCCAGGCCGATCTCGCGAAACTGGGCAAAGCTCTGTACGGCCAGCACCATCCCGATGAACGTACCGGTCAGGGCCACGACCGGCAGGCTGAGCACGCCGACGTGATAAAAATTCGGCAGGAGCGTGCCATGCCGCGGTTTGGCCGTGAACAGCCAGACGAACATCCGCCACGCAAAAATGGCCATGTCTCCGAGCGTCGTGATCGCATCGATCGCCACGCCACCCCAGTCGCTAACCCAGCCGACGAGCGGCGACGGGCCGGTGGGCTGGTTTTTGATTATCGAACCTGTGGCCATCTGTCGTCCTTGGAGGCCCGCCCCAGCGCGCACGGCCAGGTTGGGGAGAGAGAGAACGTCCTGTTAATCCGTATCGGTTAAGCCGACCTTGCGGGTGAAACCAAATTTTGCGAATTTCCGACCTCAAAGACAGCAAAATCGGTATTTTCGCTATCTTGTGCCGTTGACTCGCACCTAGAATAAGTACACAAAACGCGTATCCTGCTTGCGTTACCAAGCAGAAACGACCACACGACTTTGAACAATTGTATAGGAGACAGTTTGCAATGCCGTCGATCAGCTCAGTCGAACCGTCGGGCGATATCTACGTGTCACCAGATTCCGAGACCTTGATTCCGAACGAAATCACGATTTACGGCACGGATTTGGCCGACGCAACTTCGGTTGCCTTTGACTCGGGCGAGGATTTTACTTGGGTGGTCGCCGACATGTCGGTAGGCTCCAATTCGATCGTCGTCAACGCGTACGTCGTAG
This sequence comes from Aureliella sp., assembly GCA_051953155.1. GTDB lineage: Bacteria > Planctomycetota > Planctomycetia > Pirellulales > Pirellulaceae > Aureliella. The sequence goes on from JBQCJB010000312.1 coordinate 1,286, forward strand.
GAAACTACGGTGGTACCGGGCCACTGACGACGTCGGTCGACCTGCCGTACGAAACGATATATGGCCCTACTCAAGAAGTTTCGATGGTCCTGCCGTTGATGGACTAGCCGCCCACGTTTGAGCCTCGATCAGCTCGACGAGTGCGAGGTCCGATGCGAGCTCGCCGGCAGCAAAAGCTCCGGAACTGCAATTCCAAAGTGCGTCGCGCGCAGCCTGGCAATGGATCCAGGCTGCACTGGCGTTTCCTTCTAACCAAGCGATCTCGGCGCTGAGCCGCTCGGCTTGAACGGCCCAGGCGTCGTCGAAGGGTCTGCCGTGGACCGTGTTAGTGGCCGTATCGCTTTGGCCCGCTCGTCGGATCAGCTCAAGTGCACGGGCCGCGGCCTGAGCAGCCCGCGCGAAATCGCCGGCGTCCAATTCTCGTTGGGCGTGCAAGAGCGCAATGCGTCCGCACAACCGAGTCAGTTCGCAATACCTCGGTAAGCGTTCCGCGGCTTCGCTCGCAACTCGGTCGGCCCTACGAACGGTCTGCAGTTCTTGTGCGGAAGTCGCCCGGCTTCCCTTCATTTCGCACTCGATGGCCAGGAGCTCCAGCTTCGCTTTCCAAGGTTCCACAGCGTTGGGCGCCGCTTCCAGATCCGCCTCGCATATGCGGCGAGCCTGCTCGATGCACACGCGGGCGAGGTTTTGGTCGCCGAGCATCGTGGCGACCCGAGCTTGAAGACTCTTAGCGACGCACGTTTGGCGCGCGAGCACATCTGACGCATCGTAAATCGCTCCACTAACGTTCGGATTGCTCAAGTTGCTGCGCAGCATGTCA
>JBQCJB010000313.1:0-3016 GCA_051953155.1 Aureliella sp.
CGGCGGGCGGCTGGAAACGCACTTCCATATTTTCGGATCGCTGGCCGTTTTGACTCAGTACCGCAGGGCGAGCGTTTTGTTGCTGGCCACGGCCGTAGCGGCATCGGACCACTGCGTTCGTGGCTACTACTGGCCGCAATCGGTCTTCGGTCTCGACCGCGTCGAAAGCTGGCGTTGGCTGGAGCACACCGGCTGGATCTTGCTGGAAGACGCCGTTCTGATCGTCGCCATCTATCAAAAGAAACAGGAAATGCGGCATCACGCCCATCGCTGGGCGCTGCTCTCGATCAACAAGCAGGTGGTGGAAGCGGAAGTGCTTCGTCAAACGCGCGAGCTGGATGCCAATCGACGCCGCTTGCAGGTCAGCGAAGCCCGGCTGCGGAACGTCATCGACACCGCCTACGATGCTTATCTATGTCTCGACGAGCGACTCCGCATCATTCAGTGGAGCCAGCGAGCGGAACAAATGCTCGGTTGGGAATCGGCCTTGGTCCTTGGCCAACCCTGCAATGCGATCCTGCAGACGGTCGAACTGGCTCAGGCCATCGAGGCCGCCTTGGCCGGCCAGCGCAAGGCAGACGACCGCGGACTCTATCTGGTGGAAACGGCGACCATGACCGCCGCAGGCCAACGCCTGGCGGTCGAAGCGTCGTGGAACCTGGCCGAGGCCGAACGCGAAATTGTCGTCAATGTTTTCCTGCGCGACATCACCGAACGCAAACAGCGCTCGCTGCTGCAAATGCATTCCCAAAAAATGGAATCGATCGGCCTGCTGGCGGCAGGGATCGCACACGAAATCAACACTCCCAGCCAGTTCGTGGGCGACAACCTCTGCTTTCTCGACCGCTCCTTTCAACAAGTCGACGCCTTGCTGGGGCATATACGGGATGTGCTCGATGCGGCGCAGCCGCCCGATGCGACCGCCGTCGAGCATCTGCGAGGTCGTTTGTGCAGCCCTGGTTTTCAGCGAATCGCCGCCGAGATCCCCAAGGCTCTCGACCAATCTCGCGAGGGCATGCAGCGCATCAGTTCGATAACCCGAGCGATGAAGGATTTTTCACATCCCGGTTCCGAACGCATGACGTTCGTGGACCTGCATGCGGCGATTGCCAACACGCTGGTCGTCTGCCGCAACGAATGGAAATACGTCGCTGAAGTCCAGACAGAATTCGACAGCGAACTACCCAGCGTCGAATGTTTCCCATGCGAACTGAATCAAGTGATTCTCAACCTGGTCGTCAACGCGGCGCATGCGATCGCCGATGCAGCTGGTCAACCCGAGCGCCGACCGGGGCGCATCATCGTCCGCACGCGCGTCGACGGCGACTTTGCTGAAATCGATGTGGAAGATAACGGCGCCGGAATTCCCGAGACGATTCGTCAGAAAATCTTTGACCCGTTCTTTACTACGAAAGCCGTCGGCAAAGGCACCGGACAAGGCTTGCCCATCGCGCACTCAGTGATGGAAAAACATCACGGCTCTATCCGCTTTGCCACAGCACCCGGCGTAGGCACGACCTTTACGCTGCGATTGCCGCTTACTCAAAACGCATATTTAGACAAGGAACCCGACGATGCCAACGAAGACGCGCATTCTCTTCGTCGATGACGAACCGCACATCCTCAGCGGACTGGAGCGGATGTTGTTCGATTGCGAAGACGAATGGGAAATGGAATTCGTAACCAGCGGAAGAGCCGCGCTGGTCGAGTTCACACGCAACCCCTTTGACGTGCTGGTGACCGACATGCGCATGCCGGAGATGGACGGCGCGGAATTGTTGCTGGCTGTGCAAAAGCAGTGGCCAGCCTCGGTTCGCATCATTCTCTCGGGACAGGCGGAGCAGGAGGCCATCCTTCGGGCGGTCGGACCATCACATCAATTTCTTGCCAAGCCTTGCGAATTCGAAAAGCTACGCAAGACGATCAGCCGCGCTTGCCAACTACATACGCGTCTGGCAATCCCGGAACTGAAAACGCTGGTCGCGGGCCAGTCTTCCCTGCCTTGCATGCCGCGCATTTACCAACTGCTGATTCACGAACTCCAGGCTCCGCAACCCTCGCCCGCGCGGGCTGCGGAACTGATCGGCCAGGACGTGGGTATGAGCTGTAAACTGCTGCAGATCGTCAACTCGGCCTTGCACGGGCGACCAGTCAAGCTGAACAGCACGCTCGACGTCGTCAAAGCGATCGGCATCGACCGCTTGCGGCCGCTGGTACTCACCTCCGGCATCTTCGCAGCCTTTCCCGAAACTCCCTTCAGCGAAGAACACAACGAGCGCTTTATCCAGCACAGCAGTTCGGTGAGCCGGCTAGCGCAGTTGATCGTCGAGCGTGAGATGCCGGGCGACACAGCGGCTGCCGGCGTGGCCTTGCTCGGCGGCCTGATCCACGACGTAGGCATGCTCGCGCTAGCGCAGTGCAAGGGACTTACCTACCAGCAGATCGTGACCGATGCCCATCTGGCCGAGTCGTCGACCTGCATGCTCGAGCGGCGGTATCTCGGTTGCGACCACGCACAAATCGGAGCTTATCTCCTGGCCTTGTGGGGAGTGCCCGACGACATCGTCGAAACCGTCGCCTTCCACCACGCGCCGAGCCTCAGTCGCGATCAGGGCTTCACGCCCACCACTGCGGTCCACGTCGCCAATGCCCTGGACCACGCCCAACGCTACGGCGTGCCAGAGCAACTGGACATGCCATACCTGGAACGGATTGGCGTGGATGGCAGGAAACTCTCGAAATGGCGCGAGATGATGTCGGCTACCGACCGAGCCTGGTTTTATCCAGCGATCGTCGACGGTGCCCGCGACTTGGCCGGCTTGACCGGCTCCAGCTCAGCCGCATGTATTGCGTCGTGCGGCGGGGCGAGCGGGCTACCGACTTCGTTTTCCTCGTCCTCGTCGTTGGAGGCGTAGCGGTGCTCGGCCGCCAGAATGCTGTACAGGGCGGGTACGACGAACAGGGTGAAGACGGTGCCGATTGCCATACCGGCCACTAGCACGATACCGATGCTGTT
>JBQCJB010000314.1:0-5076 GCA_051953155.1 Aureliella sp.
CCGACGGCAAAAACATCAAAGCCAAAGTCCTGATCTGCCACGGAGCGGACGACCCGTTTGTCCCGGCGGCCGACATCGAAGCGATGAAACAAGAGTTCAACGCAGCCAAGGTCGACTGGCAAATGATTTACTATTCCGGAGCCGTGCATTCGTTCACTCAGCCAATGGCCGGCAACGACAACTCGCGCGGTGCCGCGTACAACGAGTTGGCCGACAAGCGATCGTGGAAGGCCATGCAGTCCTTCTTCAGCGAAATCTTTGGTTCCAGCAAGTAACACTCGCCTCGCCCCGCCCTCACCACTTTCCCGCCTGGAAGTCCTATGAAACGCGCGCAATTTGTCCTTTTGGCTGTGATGGCCCTCTCAGGGCCGGCCTTCTTTGGGCCGGCCGTTGCTGAGCCTCTTCGGGCGGCCGACGCGCCCAAGGCCGACAACCCGGATCGCCAGGTGCAGCCCGGGGTGCCACAGGGCAAGGTGACTAGCGGCGTATTTGCCGACAGCCAGATTTTTCCCGGGACGCGGCGCGACTATAGCGTGTACGTGCCGAGCCAGTACTCGAAGGACAAGCCCGCGGCGCTGATGGTCTTCATGGATGGCAGTGGTTACGCCAAACCCGATGGCGCCTTCCGCGTCCCGGTGGTCCTCGACAATTTGATTCACCGTGGTGAAGTTCCGGTGACGATCGCCGTCTTCGTCAATCCGGGGACGATCCCTGCGACTCGGCCCGGCGGCAAGGATCGCAGTAACCGCTCGTTTGAATACGATTCGCTGGGCGATCGCTACGCTCGCTTTTTAGTCGACGAATTCTTGCCGGTCGCGCTCAAAGATTTGAACGTCTCGACCGACCCCAAGCAGCGTGCGGTCTGCGGTATTTCCTCCGGCGGCATCTGTGCATTCACCGCTGCCTGGGAAAAGCCCGACCAGTTTGGCAAGGTGCTTAGCCACATCGGCAGCTTCACCAACATTCGCGGCGGCTGGGCCTATCCGGGACTAATCCGCAAAACGAAGAAAAATCCCAAGCCGATCAAGATCTACTTGCAGGACGGCAAGGATGACTTGAACAACCTCTTCGGTAACTGGCCACTAGCCAACCAAGACGTCGCTGCGGCGCTGAGCTACGCAGGCTACGAACACAAACTGGTTATGACCGAGGGAGGGCATAGTGGCCAGTGGGCGGGCGAGCGGTTGCCCGACGCCCTACGTTGGCTTTGGAAAGAAGATGCCATCGCTCCGCAGTCGCCCAGCGACGCTGCGAACAACCAGAGTGCGGCTCCGCCGGCTGCGAAGCCGGTCGCCGCCGCTTGGAAGCCGCATCCCGATGCCGAACCGCGAGACGACGTGCCGCACGGGACGGTCGAAAAAATGCCCCCCTGGGAATCCAAGATTTTCGAGAACACGATTCGCGACTGGGCCATCTACGTCCCAGCCCAGGTCAAACCAGATCAACCCGCCGCGCTGATGGTCTTTCAAGACGGGCAATCGTTCAGCAACGTCACCGGCCGCTGGCGCGTGCCCGTCGTATTCGACAACTTGATCGCCCGCGGTGACATGCCGCCGACGATCGCCGTGTTCATCAATCCGGGCCAGGACAAAACCAAACCCCAGCGGCAAAAGAACAAGTACTCCAACCGCAGTTTCGAGTACGACAGCTTGGGCGATCGCTATGCGCGCTTCTTGCTCGAAGAGATCATTCCCGAGGTCGAGAAGAAATTCACGCTCTCCAAGGATCCCGACATGCGGGCCATCTGCGGATCGAGCTCGGGAGGCATTTGCGCGTTCACAGTCGCCTGGGAACGCCCTGACGCCTTTCGGAAAGTACTGACCAGCGTCGGCAGCTATACGAACCTGCGCGGGGGTAACGTTTATCCATCGTGGATACGAAAAACCGAACCCAAGCCGCTGCGGGTGTACATGGCCGACACCAGCGGCGACGTCGATAACGACTTCGGCAGTTGGTGGTGGTCCAACCAACTGATGGCTTCGGCGCTGCAGTACATGGGATACGATGTCCGCTTTGATTCGGCCGAAGGCTACGGCCACAACAGCGACTTTGGCGGCGCGCGGTTCCCGGAAGCTTTGAAGTGGCTGTGGAGAAAAGAGCAGCACCAAGCGGTTTTGGACACCAAGGGGGATCTGAAAGGAGACCTCACGCTGCTGCGACTGCTGGTGCCGGGTCAGGATTGGGAAGTAGTCGCGACCGATCTGGGCTTTGCCGATGCCCCGTGCTCAGATACCGAAGGCAACTTCTACTACTGCGACATGAAGGCCCCGGTCGTCGTCAAAATCAATGCCGCCGACGGCAGTCGCACCGAGTTGGCCAAGGAAGCTGTCAGCGGTCTGAAATTCGGCCCCGGCGGATTGCTGTTCGGCTGCCAGGGTGCTCAGAAGCGGGTGATCAGCATCGATCCAAAATCTGGCGACGTCAAAGTCGTCGCTGAAAACGTCACGCCGAACGATCTGGCCGTCACTGGCGATGGTTTCATTTTTATCACCGAGACGAAGGATCAACGCGTCACGCGCATCGATAGCAAGACGGGAAAAACGACGGTCGTGGACACCGGTATCACGCGCCCCAACGGAATTGCTCTCTCGAATGATCAAGGTACGCTGGCCGTCAGCGATAGTGGAGGGCAATACGCGTGGATGTTCCGCGTCAACGCCGACGGCTCGCTCGACGCCAAGATGCCGACGATGACGCTCCGCCTGGCCATCGATCCCAAAGGCGAGTTCCAATTCAACGAACCCCCACCTTACCAGACCGCATCTCGTGGCGACGGTATGGCGGTCGACAAGGCGGGGCGGTTCTATATCACCTCCGCACTTGGCGTCCAGATCTTCGATCCAACCGGTCGGGAATGTGGACTGCTGCCGAAACCCAAGCCCGACCAACCGCTGACCAGTTGCACGCTGGCCGGAAGCGACCATTCCGTGCTGTTCATAACGAACGGCGACACGATTTTCCGACGGTCGCTGAGCGTCCAGTGAAAGTTATTGCCGTCGGCGCAGGGGCTCTTTCCACAGGCCGTTGTTATCGTGGCTCTGGCCGAAGCCGTAGGTGTTCGGCGGCCGCACGATCCTCGACGGCAAGTTAACGCTGGAATAGTACTCCGGCAGCGCCCGCTGCCGATTTTTGATGTAGTCCTCTTGGCTGTAGGGCGAATTGCCATAGGGTGACGGACTGTTATTTTGCGACTGCATGTGCCAAACGACCTTGTCGCCTAGCTTCAGTTCCAAGTGGGAAATCATGGGCGTTATTTCGACTTTCGTCCGCTCGGGGTTCGCCTTTCCAGGCGTGTACGGTTGGTAGAGGTCGGTGAACGGTTTGCCAGGCGCAATGCGGGCGACCAATTTCAATTCGGCCTGTTCGTCGAGCTGCCAACCGGTACGCTCGACGATTTGCGTCAGTTGCTTTTTCAGATCCGAGGGATCGACGCCCTCGGGACAAGGATCGGGCAAATCGACTGCGATAGCGACCTTTGTGCCGGGCTGGGCAACGAACAGGTCCTTCATTTCGGGCAATTTCTGGATCACCTCTCGCAAGGCGTCATGGGGTAGCTCCATCGTCCGCAATCGCAGGCTTTGGTTCGGGTCGACCATGGTGACCGATCCATCCCAGACCAGCGCATTTCGCCAGAGGGCGGAACCGTAATTCCAGAGCGGTATCTGGCGCTGCGTGTCGAGGACGACTCCGTTGCTCGTGACGACGAAATCCTTGTCGAACCAGCCTACAATTCCGTCGCCGATCGGCACGATCACGAATTCCGGCCGAACGGACGTCTTGGCTTGGTAATCGTAGATGCCCCACCTATCGTTGCTGCAGTACCCGATGCGATTGGACTTGGGATCGAAGGTGACATCGATCCGGTACGCGTTCGCAAACTCGAAGAAGCCGAGGTCCTTGCCGGTTTTTGGATCGGCGAAGTTGATGCCGAGGGACGAGGGCACGGTCATCAGACTTCGATCGGCGCTGAAGGCAATGTTGCCCGGAACCTGCCGCCGCGGCTCGGTTTGATATAGCTGCTCGCCCGTCTTGAGGTTCCACGCATACATCACGTTGTTATAGACTAAGACCGCCACATCCTTTTCAATCAGGGTGGCTTGGTTGACCAGGCCGCGCCCATTGTCATCGACTGGCAACCGGAAACGGGACACTTGGGCCGGTTGACCTTTCTCCAATCCCTCTAGCAGAATCAATTCGCGGTCGCCCGCTATGCCGAGTTCACCGGCACAGGCCAACGATTGACCGGTCAGCGGATAATGGTCCAAGAGAGTGAACGGATCCTGCAGGTCGACCACTTGTTTGAAGGGGCCTCGCGGCAGTGTGCCGATAAAGATTTTGCTCGGTTGCGTGGACCGCGTCGAGTAGGTCGAGGGACTGACGCCCACCGCCAGCAGTTTGCTCTCTGCATCCAGCGGAATCAGCCGCGAAACACGGGAACCGCTTTCGATCTCTGTCAAATAGACTTCGCCCAGTCCTACGGCTGGCACTTCCTGGTGCTTTGTCTCGAGGCTGCCAAGCGGGGTCGTCGGCGAGTAGACGATGACATTTTGCAGAGTAGGCAGGATCGCCGGCAAGCGTTGGTTTGCTAGACTTTTTGCAGTCAGTGGTTGCGGTTGGTCCGCCCCGGCCGAGGGCGCGAGCACTTTCCCACCATCGTCCTTCATGGGTACGGATTTCGCAAACGGACTACGCGATTGCTCCAACGCTTTTAAGAACTTTTGATCGTCAGCGCTGAGCTGTTCGCGAGCCACTTCGCGGGTCGAGCCGTCGGACATCCGCAGCTTGACCGCTGCGGGGCTGAGTTCGACGAGCTCGGCCTGAACGACGAAGACACCGGTCGAGTCCTTCCAAGTGCGCGTCTGCTGGACTTTGGACAAATCGCTCTGAGCGATTGCCGGAGCGGCCAGCAGTTGCACACCGAGAACCGCTCCGCAGCTCCATTGGCGTCGAGTCGTTTTCCAATTCCAGCGCATGCGTCCTGAATCCTTGAAATGAGGGGCTTTCGAGAAGTTCGTCGGGCGACAGCGGGCGTAGTCGAGCGGCGTCAATTGAAGAAGCTTAAAGATTCTTGAAGGG
>JBQCJB010000315.1:0-4419 GCA_051953155.1 Aureliella sp.
AGAAGTTGAACGCGCGGTCGCCCGTGCCCCCCCGGCCCCCTCTCCCCGAAGCGGGGCGAGGGGGAGACGAAGAGTACTGTGGGCCCTCCCCGAAGCGGGGCGAGGGGGAAACGAAGAGTAAAGTGGGCCCTCCCCGAAGCGGGGCGAGGGGGAGGCGAAGTTAAAGTGGGCTCTGCTCGAAGCGGGGCGCGGGGGAGGCGAAGAGTGACTACGGGAAGCATGCGTTAGAACTGGCGGGCGACGAAGGTGTCGGTCGAGGAGTGCGCGAGCATCGAGAAGACGACTGCCAAGGCGGCCAACTGGAAGACAGATTGCATCGCTGAACCGCCGGAATGCAGAGCCCAGAGAGCGTAGAGCACGGACGCAAATCCTTTCGGCCCGAACCATAACGCGGCTGCCATTTCACCTCGGCTGAGCCCACCTCCGACCAGCGACAGGCCGACAGCCAGCGGCCGCACGAGCACCAGCGTCGCTAACGCGAACGCGTAACTTTGCCAAGACAACTGGAAAAGATGCTCAGGCAGCAACAACGCGCCGAAGCTCAACACACCGGCCAGCTTGAGCAACTCCGCGATCGGATCGCCCAAGGGCGCAAAGATCTCTTTGGCTTTCGGCGCGAGCGTGGCCACGCACACACCGCCAAAGAACGCGGCCAGAAATTCATTGGTGTGCGTCAGCTTGGTCGCGGCGAAAATCAACATCGCGATCGCAAAGCCGTAGATGGGCTGATACGCGCCGGAGACGGCGAACGCGGGCACGCGGGTTACGAAGATCGCCAGCGCGGGAATCACCAGCCCCATTGCCGCTCCGCCCAACAGGCTCCCCGCGTTCTGCAATAAATCGCTTTCCGTGTTTTTGGCCATGGCCAGAAACAGAAACACGGCAGGCAAAGCCAAGCCGTCGTTCAGGCCGCTTTCCACATTCAGAAAATCCTTCAAACGCCGCGGCACTTGGCGCTGCGTCACCAACTGCGAAGCAAACACGGGATCGGTCGGCGAAAGTATCGAACCCAACAGCAGGCTCTCGATCCATCGCATTCCGGTCAAGTAGTGCGCCAGGGCTGCGATCAACAGAATCGTCAGCGGCATGCCGATAACCAATGCCCGAGCCGGCAACGCCCAGTGGCGCCTCAAGCGGCCGACCTTCAGCCCCATCCCTTCTACGTACAAAACAGCAAACAGCGCCAGTTCGGCAAACGTCTCGACTAGCGTTCCACTAGGATCGAGCTGGACGATGCCCAGCCAGCCCGAACCACAAACAAACCCCGTCAGCAGCAGCAACACCGATGTCGAGAGAATGCTCCGATTGGCCAGAGCCGAGATCAGCCCTGCCAAAAGTAAGGCAATCGCAAAGATAAGTAAAAACCACATGGACCCATTCAGTAGCTGCTAAGGAATCCTTGCCTCAGTCAACAAACGGCGAGCCAAACGGGAGGTTTTTCAGACTTTTGAAAGAGATGAGTGGGACTCGCGGTGTCCCCTGCGCTTCGAAACCACCAGCCTTTTCACCAGCTGACCGATCTCGAATCGCAGAGGACTCCGCTGCTTACACAGGCCAGTCGCTCAATTGCCCAGCAGGTAGTGGCCTAGATGCCAACCGTGGCGGGCCTGCGAACCGGGCAGCCCGTAGTAGGTGTTCGAGTAGACGTTCGAACTTTGTGGCAGCACGGGCTGGCCATACATCGACGGCGCGCCGTACAGCGACGGGTAAACGGCCGTCGGCGGATAGGGCAGCACAGGCTGAGCATAAATCGGTGCCCCATAACCGGTCGCTGCGTACCCAGACGCATACGTCGACGCAGTAGGCGGGCAATGGTGGTGATGGTGCTGCGAACGCACGGCCGGATACTGGCCGTACGTCGGCAAGCCATAACCGGGGTACTGCGCTTGGGCAGGGTCGGCGGCCGCAAATCCTATCGCAACACAACTGAGAACCAGAACGACAAAGCTTCTCATGGATCCTGCTCCGGTGAGGTAAACGAGACGCGTCGCTGAAAGGAAAAAGCCCTCTCAGGCGACAAACCTCTTCAATCGCAGGAACCGCACCGAAGCGAGCCAATGCCGAAGAATTTACAAAATCCCTGGAAAATTGCGATTTCCGCTAAAGTCATCGCAGTTGCTTTGCGCCGTCAAAATGACTTCCGCGCACTCGAAGCGACTTCCGAGAACCATCGCAACTAAGCGCGGAGCACGCTGGCAGCTGGCTGGTCTGCGCGTTCGTCCTCCGGGCGTTCGCTCGCCCGCTCAGCCGCTGGTCCGTTGCCCCGCTCGTTCAACGGCTCGGCAGCCGAACTGTCAGCTGCCGCCTGGGAGTCCGACTTGGGTTGGATGTGCAGTACGTGCGTAGGCCGTGGACTGCGCCAGAACGAGATGTTGCACGAGTAGGGCTGCTCGTCGGCCAAGTGCAGATAGATGCCATTGGCTCCCCACTTGCTCTCGACCAGCGCGGGCGACTCGCTGCCCATAAACCCGCGGACGATTCCGACATGTTCAATCTGGCCTGCGTCGTTGCGATAGACCGCGACATCGCCGATCTGCGGAACGGCGGCCTCACGATAGGCGTTCTCGCGCAGAATCGTCTCGACATCCTCACAGCGGACGATATAGCGTCCCGCCGTAAACACCCAGCCGCAGCAGTTGGTCAGAGGCGAAGGCGCGCCGCGGAGCATCGCCTTCTGAGCGACCGGCTGGACGGTCTTGCGGTTGCTGTCGATAAACCGCTCGAAATCGTCAGCCGACGCCTGGCGCACGTACATCGGGATGCGAGTCCCCAGGTCGGTGACGGCGACAATTTCCTCAGCTGCGTTCAAGCTGCCGGGCACGCCGACGAGTTCGACCGGCGGTTCATAATTGGCGACCAGTTCCGTTACCTTGGCCAGCCCACCGAGCTCGGCCAGGGCGAGGACAGCCACCAAAGAGCGAAGTGCAAACCCAGACCGCCCCTGCGGTGCCAGCGGCCGCTGCAAGGCCAGTGCAGCCACGGCCAAGCCAATCATTAGCGCTGCGCCGACAAACCAGAATTCAACGCTCGCTGGGCTGTGGGTCAGGTAAGTCTTCCAAGCAATCACCTGCAGGGTGGTCAAAGCGGCCAGGCTAACGTTCTGGAAACCCCAGAGCCTGCCTCCGGTGCTACCCAAGCGAGCAAACAGCCCGAGCGTGGCCAGCACGGCAACGACCAAGGCCAGCGCCAGCCCGCACACCAAGACAAGGACTGATTCGTTCACAGAGACGAAAGGAGAACTGAGTTGGAGCATTTTCTTCCGCAAACGTAGATGAGACACCATCGAGAATGTTGTCACTAACACCTCGACAGCTCACAAGTTTTGCGTGATCAGCAATGCCCAGCGTTTTGTAATGGTTTGCCGAATCCTTGCCGTTCGCACAGCCTGCCCCAGCAGCGGCGAACGTAAGATTCCGTTATTTTTCTGAGGCAAACAATTTACACGTCTTCGCTTTGGAACTGGTGCAGCTTTTGGTTGTAGTAGTGGATGACGTCGCGTCGACGCAGCATTCCCAAAAACTTGGCCCGGTCCTCCGAAGATACGACGGGCACCTCGTCGAGATTGAGCTCAGTAAAGCGTCGCAAAGCCGTATTGAGATCGTCCTCCGGCGTGACGTACAAGACCCGCGAGGTCATGATATCGCGGGCGTTGGCCAACTCCCAAATCGACTGATCGAACAGGTAACTGCGGACATCATCGGTCGAAAAGATGCCTACGAATCGCCCCTCGCCGTCGAGCACTGGAAAATAGTGCTGCCGGGTCGTCGACAGCTTTTTCAAGATCTCGCGCAGCGGCATGCCCTCGGGCACGCAGTCGCGCACCGCCAGTTTGACTTCGCTGACCTTGATCCCTTCAAGAATGTCGACCAGCAGATCGCCGCGATGAGCAGGTGAGTCGAGTCGCGACAGGAGTTGGTTCCGGTACAGCGTCCAACGTTGGCACAGGACCGAACAGACCATCGAGACCCACATCGTGGGCACGAGCAAGCCATAGTCGCCTGTCAGCTCGGTAACCATCACGATGGTCGAGATCGGTGCGTGAGCAGCGCCGGCGAAAAAGCCGGCCATACCGACAATCGCGAAAATCCCTGGATGGGGCGCCAGCGCGGGCCACAAATCGTGCAGCCCCTGGCCAAAGGCAGCGCCGATACAGCCACCGATGACCATCGAAGGTCCGAACACGCCACCCGAGCCCCCCGAACCTATCGTCGCTGAGGTCGTCGCGATCTTGATCAGGGCGACAGCCACCAGGAGCCCGACGCCGACCGAGTGGGGATCCAGCAGCGCCGACTGCAGAGTTCCATAACCGGTTCCGAGCACGGACAAAGCTCGCGGATCGCTGCCCCAGGCGTAATACAGCCCGAGCCCGATCGCTCCTGCCAACAATGCGCCGAGGACCGGTTTGCAGAACGGTGGAAT
>JBQCJB010000316.1:0-6479 GCA_051953155.1 Aureliella sp.
CGGCGGAGCTGGCCACCGACCTTAGCCCGCTGCGTACCAGCAGCAACTGCCGACGTCTCGGCAAGTTCTGGCGTCGGCCTGCTACGGAGCTGCCACACCCAAGCCAGCAGCGCCCAGACGCCGGGCAACCAGAGAACTGCCGCCGAACGCGCTGTGATGAGCAGACCCAAACAAACGCCCGCCAGCGTCGCCAAGGCTCGCAGTTGTCTCAGAGCGCCCGCAGTGAAAACAGCGGTTCGATCGGACCGATAGATTGGCAACATTTCCAAGACGCACCACAGCCAACACTCGACCAACAGCAACGCCAGCGGCTCGGTCAGAAAGTCCGTTGCGTAGGAGCGCAACGTTCGATCGAGACATGCCAACAGCAAGGTGACCGCCCCAGCGATTGCGACCGGCCAAACGCGCGGGGTCAGAACACCGGCAAGCCGCACCGACATCGCTACGGCAATCGCGCCGGCCACAGCCAAGCATGCCGCCAGAGCGAGGCGAATCGTAGCGAAGGCGAACGGCCCGCGCTCGACGATCCAGTAAACCAGGGCGATCAGCGCCGGCAGCAACGGAGGTCGGGCAGTCGTCGCCGCCAGCGGCTCGTCGCGGGCCAGCTGCACAGAGTAGCTGGCAGGTGCTGCGGTCCCGCCGTCGGCCGTACCGCTGGCCGCGTCCGGCGTCGCCGGCAAAGGGGCTCGATTCCGCTCTGCCTCGAGGTAAGGGGATCGCCAGTCGGGGTCGGTCCAGTCCATCGACCAGCCGTCGCCTTGCGCGATGTGAAAGCCAATATTCTCATAATCAGGCCCATCGCCGATCGGTTTGGGTGGCAGTGTGAGCCAGGGATCGCGGGCAACCAGTCCCAACTGGAGCGGCACGAGCATGGCTAGAGCCAGCAGGAACCAGTTCCGCGGTGAACGCACGTCGATTGCCGATCACTTGAAGGAGGCAGGAGAGAACGTCGTTACGTCGACATATCGGTACTTGCCGCCGGTCCCGTGCGCCAGTTCAGCGATCCAGGCCCCTGTGCCTTGATTACTGCCGGCGCCGAACTGGATTGTGTGGATCACCGCCCCGATGCGTTCGGCCCGATCGACCAAGTCGTCCAGGTTGCGCGCCGACAGCGCTGGCTGATCTGCATCGGTCAAAAAGAAGATTACGTCCGGGCCCATCGCCAAACCCATGCGCAAGGCTGCGAGGTGTTCCGTGCCTCCGTCGGGTTTCATGCCGCGAACATAGCCGATCGCCCGCTGTTTGTTGTCGTCGGTGCCGTTGAGCATCTTCATCGTCCCGGCCAGCTGACCGTAAGCCATCGGAACTTCGTTATAGAAGATCAGCTGGAATTGATGCGCTCGTCCCAGCGACTGCAAACTTTTGATCAGCTCGCGTTTGGCGTTGGCCATCGGCAACCCGGAGTAGCCGTTCATGCTGCTCGAGCGATCGAAGACATAGACGAAGCGCGTGCCCGTGCCCTCGATGCCAAAGACGCTGGTCTTTACCTTAGGCACCGCCGACGAACCGCCCAAAGCCGGGCCGCCGTCACCGAGGCCGAGTCCACCAGCGGCGTCGCCCACGTCGCCGACTCCACTGCCGCCGCCCGGTTCGATACCCGCCAGGACGGAACCGACGTCGATCGGGGCCGAGTCGGCTCCCGGCAAGGCCGAATCGCCGCCTGCCGCCGCACTCTCACCTCCGCCGGCTGAGGCGTCGTTGCCCAGGGCGGTCGCCCCCACCGCCTCGACGAAGATTCCTTGGCTGCTTTCTTCTCCAGCGACCATGGCTACGAGGATCGGTTGCTCCACCCCTTGGCCCGTCGTGCCGACGCTGCCCGTCCCGAGCATGGCCAGAAAGAGAAACAGCGCACAGTGCACGACCAGTGACACGCCGCTCGATTGGTACTGACGCCAGCCTCGGCGGAACTGGGGCGCTGGCGGAGTGCCGCGTTGCAACCGTCGACGGCTCGCTACCGGCGATGGCAGCGGCGGCGGTGCCTGCGGTATCTTCCAGGTTGTCGACATATTTCTCCACGGCGCTGGGACGGTCCTGCGCGACGGCGATGCGTGGCCTCCGTCCTACTTCGGCAAAACCCGCAAGCGGATCGAGCGAGATGTTGGATTATTCTTCGTTTCGCTCCTGAGATGGAACAGGCGTTCCTGTGGTGCCAGCCACGGCGCTGCAGTGATGAAGAATTCTCGCTCCGACGAACCGTCGGTGATCAACAGCCCGTTCAAGCCGACGTTATCGACGAACGCGCCGTGCGGCAGATTCCTGCCTGCGTCGTCTTTGCCAAAGGAGATCGGCCCCTTATGGTCATGCCGCTCGACGATCACTCGTGCCGAAATCGTTTGTCCCGGACGAATCGACAATTCTTCCAGTTCGCGGTCCGACTGCCCTGCCTCGACCAGTTTTAATTGCACTTCCGACCCGGGTTTGATCCGGACAGTTAGCGGTTTTTCTAGTTCATGAGTTACTTCGCCGGCAGGTGTTCGGCTGACCGCGGTCATTTTGATCGAGACCTGATCCTGGCCTTCGGGCAATTTGGCCTGGGCGGTTGCGAACAAGTTGCCGTGGGCCACGTGCTGCCCAGCTTCGATGACCAACGGGTTGGTCGCAATGAAACCTTCGGGGACATTCTCGAGCCGGATCTCAATCGGCGCGTCGAGCTCGTCGAGCCGCTTGGCGGTGACCTGCCACTCTCGGCCGCTGCCGATCGGCATGTCCATGTCGGTGTTTTTGACTTCCAGTTCGAAATCAGGGCGCTGCGGGCGCACGAGCAGTTCGTATTTGAAGTCCTCGCCGCCGAAGCCCCGCGCATCGCGCACGCGCACGAAATAACGCCCATCGTGCGGGACGGTAAAATTCAGCCGCGAATCCTTGCCCCAGGCCCGCTTTCCATCGTCGTCGTTCTGGTAATAGATCGGAAACAGCGGCAGCCCGTTGGGCAGCGGTTCCTCGCTGGCAGCCAGTTCGCGCACGATGTACGCGATCTCGCCCAGTGCGTGCGACGTGGGCGTCGTGTCGAAGAAGGTGTGGCGGCTGCCGAAGCCAGGATAAACCTTGAAGCCCGAGTCGGGACCGCGCGGATAGAGCCAAAGCTTGACCACTTCGCCGTTGGCATAGAGGAGTTCGTTGAGCTCCATTTCCTGCCACTTGTGCATGCGGAAGTCGTCGCTGATCGAACTGTCTTTTCCGCGGAAGGTGAAATACGATTCGCGGACTGCCTGCAGCCGCGTGCGCAATACGGGCTGCCCCTGCTCGTCCAGGATGTCGACCAGACTGTCGAGCGGCGACTTGGCGCGGGCTGCATTCACCTCGATCACCCACCGAGCGCCGGCCTGGGCATCGAAAGCGAACAGATCGACGTCCGCGCCGCCGCTTTCTTCCGCAGCGATCACCCCAGCGATGCGGGCTGGCAGCGGCACGAGCTGCGCCTGGGCGAGCCGATGGTTCGGTTCGGCCTCCGGCGAGGGCTCGCTCGGCAGCGGTGTGCGGCTTTCGGGGCTCGCTTGGAAGGCGGCCAGGGCTGCGCTGACATCTTCCTTGGACGAAGCCTCGGCGTCACGACTTTCGCGACCGCGCGGCTCGGGGGGCGTCACAGCGGCCAAGGTGCCGCTGAAGTCGGCAACCAACAGCTGCTTCGAGTCGCTCGCGCACTTCGCTACGCCGGTCGGCAGGTCGGCCGTGTGCGTCACCACACCTACCGGCTTGAGATCGTCGAGTTCCCACAGCTTGACGGTCCGGTCTTCCGAGAGCGAGACGACTTGGTCGCGGCCGCGGAAGATGATCTGAGTGACTGGTTCCTCGTGGGCAAACCGCGAGATCCGCAGTGGGTTGATCGCCGCCCGCTCCTTCGACACGATCTCCCACAGCCGCAGCTGGCGATCGCCGCCACTGGCCAGCACATGCTGTCCATCGGGTGTGAAACGGACGCACAGCATCTCCCCTTCGGGCTGACCGAGCGTGTCGAGTCGCGTGCCGTTTTCAAGTCCCCAGAGTTTAACCGTCTGGTCGGCGCTGGCGGTCGCCAGAACCTTCCCCGAGCTATCGATATCCAGATCGTAGATGGCTCCGTTGTGCCCCGAGAAGCTGCGGATGATTTTCTTTTCCCGCCAGTTCCAGAGCAGCGCCACGCGATCATAAGAACCGGTGGCCAGAGTTTCGCCGTCGGGGCTCATTGCGGCACAGTACACCGTGTCGGCATGGCCCTGGACCCGGCCGGCGACTCGGCGACCGGCCACGTCAACAATCACCACTTGTCCGCCGACGCCGGCGATGCCAGTCGAGACCAATAGGTACTTGCCATCGGGGCTCATGCGGAGTTGGTTGACCTTGCCCGGCAGATCTGCGACGCTAAAGACCACTTGCTGAGTGACAGCATCGCGGAGTTCGCAGGTGCTCGAGCGGGCGACGGCAATCAATCCTTTGCCGGCATCGATCAGGGCGGTGATATAGTTGGCCGACTCTGGGTCGGCGGCGAGTGCGGGCGGGTGCAGTTGTTCGCGCAGCGGCACCGAGTCAGCGTCGTTTTTGGCACCGGCGGCGATCCAGCTCTCGAGTTTCGCAATCTCGGCGGCCGTCGGCTGGGCTTCTTCCTCCGGCGGCATGCGCGGCTCGTCGCTACCGCGGAGCAACTTGAGCAAACGGCTGCTCGAAACCTTGCCCGCTTCGATCACGGCGGCGTCCGGCGTGCCTTTCATCAGCGAGGCATGGCTGGCTACCGAGAAGTCCCCTTCTTTATCCGCCTCGTTATGACAGCCGCCGCAGTACTTGCGCAACAGCGGCTGAACGTCGCGCGTGAAGCTTGGCTCGTCCGCCGAGGCGGGTCCGGCCAGGGCGATGCCGCAAGCCAGCCCGAGCACCCTGAAAAGACTCCCAAGCTCGATCGTCCTGGTTGCATGCGGCCGCTGCGCCATCGGTGATTCTCCGCCCGAATGTTATCCCTTGCCTAGTGACTTCCGCAGTTCATTTTAGTCGAAAACGCGCGCGGCGGCTTCGCTGCGTTTGTCCGCAGCCGCGGACGAGAAAAACGTAAAGCCTCAAAGGTGAACGCTTCCCTTTGAGGCTTCGTTGTTTGTCGGGACTGGTGGGAAGAGCGGCTGGCGACACGTCGGTGTCGGGGCATGCTGCCGCTGGCTCGTCTGGCGGGTGCGATCAGTCGGTCTTCGACTTCTTAAAGGCTTCCTGCAGCGAGCCTCCGTCCATCCCGAAGGTCCAGCGGTGGCCGTCGGTCTCGATCTCGACGAATTGAGAATCCACGTTGACTTCCACGACCTTGCCTTTGACCGTGCCGATGGCGACTTCGTCACCCTCGGATAACCGCTTGGTTTGGTTGTCGGTCTTGGTGCGAATCCAAACCTCGGCCCCGTTGCGGCCGCTGAGGATGGCCGAGACAAACGACTGCGAAGCCACGTCGAAGGCGGGGCCTTCGACCGGCGGCGCCGGCGGGTCGGTCACGTTCAGCACCAACTTCTGCTCGGTCTGCTGAGGCGGGAAACCATTGTCGACCGCTTCGACAACGACTTCGTACTTGCCGTTGGCTTTTGGGGTCCAGCTGAGCTTGCCGGACTCCTCGCTGAGTTGTAATCCCTCGGGCTTGGGCGAGAGCAAGCGATAGGTGATGCGGTGGCGACCGTCGGGATCCTTGGCCTTGAGTTCGAGCTCCCAGGGACGATCGCGCGGGACGTCGTGGCTGGGGGCTACGGCAAACGCCGGCGCCTGGTTGGGCGGGGCCAATGGATTGCGGCCGAGGATTTCGCTCGCGTACTGTTCCAAGGACTTCGTCAGCCGGCCTGAGGAGGCAAGCGACGGCGGTTGTTTGACGTCCGCGACTCTGAGGGCCAAGACGTCGGCGACCAGCGTGACCGTGGACCGTTCACGGTCGTTGGGGAACTGGACCACCTTCAAGTTCTGGACGCGATGCAAATAGTCGCGATCGTAGAATTCGTACAGCAGCTTCAGCAGCGAATCGAGACGCGTCTCGCCCTTGAGAGCCACGCGGTAAAGGTTGTAGGCTTCGTTGCGCCCGCCGGCGATCGGCTTTTCGACCGAGATGTTTTCCAAGTTGTTCCGTTCGGCAATCTCGCGCAACCAGGTCGTGTATTGGTTGAGCGCCGCTTCGTCATCGCGCGGCAGGCTTTTGGTTTTCAGCCTTTCCAGCCGCCGGATCGCGAGTTTGTAATCGGTGATCGAGCGATTGTGCGCGTCGATCTTCTGGTTCAAACCTTCGAGCACCTTCTCCTTGATTTCAAAGCCGCTGCGAATCGAATTGATCATGTACTGGAGGCCCAGCAATGCGACCACGCCGCCGACGGCGATGGAGAGTATTTTTTCGCGTTTCGTCATTGCCATAGGACTAGCGACTCGTCAATTCTGAACGGGGGTTTCGGTGCGAGTGTCTGGGATGGTGCGGGGGCCTACTGCGGCGCAGCTTTCTCAGCCGGTGCTGAGTCGGTTGGGGAAGTTGCTTCTGGCGGGGCAGTTGTTGGCGCCGG
>JBQCJB010000317.1:0-5866 GCA_051953155.1 Aureliella sp.
CTCCGTCATAGCGCGCCAGATTGCTGCTGGCTTCACTGGGCGCGATCAAGTAATACGTGGCGACCGAGTACGCCGCGTGCGGCAGTTCCACGTCGACGATCGATGCCCCCAGGCTTCGCAACGCGTCGGCGGCCCGCTGCACGGCCGAGCGGATGTCGTCCGAGAGCCCGTCGGAAGCCAGCTGCGCAGCGAGCAAACCAATCCGCACTCCCTTCAGCGGCGCTGCCAGGCCCGAGGCATACTCTTCGGACGCCTCAGGCAATGAGGTGCTGTCGCGTCGGTCATGCCCGGCGATGACTTCCATCAGCAGAGCCAGATCTTCAGCAGAGTGAGCCAGCGGGCCGATCTGGTCGAGGCTACTGGCGAAGGCGACCAGGCCATAGCGGCTGACGCGACCGTAGGTGGGTTTGAGGCCGAGCACTCCGCAGAACGCAGCCGGTTGGCGCACCGAACCGCCGGTGTCGGAACCGATCGCCAGCGGCGTCAAACCAGCGGCGACCGAAGCGGCCGCGCCGCCGCTGCTGCCTCCGGCTGTTCGCTGCCGATCCCAGGGGTTCTTGGCCGCGCCGAAGATGCTGGTCTCCGTGCTGGCGCCCATCGCGAACTCGTCGAGATTGGTTTTGCCCAAGAGCACCAGGCCCGCGCTGCGGAGACGTTCGACGACGGTTGCATCATAGGGAGGTCGAAAATCGGCCAGCATCCGCGAACCGCATGTCGTCGCGACTCCCGCGACGCAGATATTATCCTTCAGCGAGAAGGGCACGCCGGCCAGCGGCGAGAGGCCTGCGTCGCCACTGGCGAGGCGGCGATCGACGCGGTCGGCCTCAGCCAGGGCCGCCTCGGGATCGACGAGGACGAAGGACCCGAGCTGGCCGTCGAGGCGTTCAATGCGTTGGAGAAAGGTTTCGACGACGCTGCGGCTGGTCAGCTCGCGTGCCGCAATGCGCCGTCCCAGCTCTGCGGCGGATGTTTCTTCTAGTTTCATACCGCAAGAGCTTACGCGAAGCCGCACAAGCCAACAAGCTGTGGTTTAGCGCGAGCGTCGCACGCTCTGTTGGGCCACGCCGACCAGCGCCAGCCGGGCTGGCGAATCGGGCAAACAGGCCAGCGCGTTGCAAGCCTCTTCAGCAAAGCGCCGCGCCGTATCCAGCGTGACCGCCGAGGCATCCGACGCATCGAAAGCGTCCCGCAGTTGCTGGCACATCTGCCCCTGTTCGAGCAAGGCGATCAGAGCGGGACGCGCCTCGGGGGGCGTTTGCTCGAGCAATCGCAAGGCAGGCAACGTCGGCTTGCGATTGGCCACATCGTTACCCAGCGGCTTGCCCAGCGCCGCCGAACCCCACACGTCCAACCAATCGTCATAGATCTGAAACGCAATGCCCAACTGCAGCCCATAAGACTCGAGAGCCCGCATCGTGGCATCGTCGGCGCTGGCGCTCCAACCGCCGAGCATGCTGCTGGCCGCACACAGGTCGCCGGTCTTCTGCCGCAGGATGTCGATGTATTCGTCGATGCTCAGCGACCAGGCGCCGATCGTATCCTGCTGGCGGAGCTCTCCTTGGCAGAGCGCCAGCCCTGCGCGGCCGACGCGGTCGGCGACGAAGCACGAGCCGGCACCGGCCGCCAACACGCAGGCTTTGGAGAACAGGACATCGCCCAGCAAAATGCTGTTGCGGTTGCCCCAAGTGACATGCGACGCCGGTGCGCCGCGGCGCGTGTCGGCGTTGTCCAGCACATCGTCGTGGACCAGCGTCGCCGCATGGACCAGTTCGACCACCGCTGCGATCCGCCGCGTGTTGGGCGTAATGCCCCCGCAGGCCAGGGCACCGAGCAGGACCAACCGCGGACGCAGGCGCTTGCCCTGGAGGGCAGCGGCCGACTTCATCACCCGATTAACCGCCGCATAATCGCTTTGCAATTCGCGGGTCAGCTGCTCTTCCAAATCGGCCAGCTCGCGTTCGAGCAACTGCTGCAGCGCCAGGGCGGCTTCGCGGGAGAACGGGGACCGCAGGGCCGCGTCGGTGGCGAACAGGCCCGCATCGCCTGGGCCGACATCGACCAACTTCGACTGGATCAGCGTATCAGACACCCGTTCCATCTTCATTCTCCGCGGCTCGCTGGTAATCGCCGGACGCACCGCCGGTTTTCGAGACGAGCTGAACATGTTCAATCGAAATACTTTTGTCGAGCGCCTTGCACATATCGTAAACCGTCAGCGCGGCCACCGTGGCGCCGACCAACGCCTCCATCTCGACGCCGGTGCGAGCCGTGGCCGTGGCGCGAACGCGAATAGCTAACCGCGTCGCATCGCGCCACTGGAAATCGGCCGTCACCTGGTCCAGTGGCAGACTGTGGCACAGCGGAATCAGTTCGTCGGTTCGCTTCGCCCCCCCGACAGCGGCAATGCGGGCGACCTGCAGGACATCTCCTTTGGGCATCGGACCGCTTCTCAGTTTAGCGGCAATCGGCTCCGACAACCGCACCACCGCTTCGGCCTCCGCCGTGCGGCGAGTGATCGCCTTGTCGCCGACGTCGACCATCCGGGCCCGCCCGGCGTCGTCGAGGTGCGAAAACGATGGTGGTTGCATGGTGCCGCGTTTCCGTATGCTGCGTTTCCCTAGGGTTCGAAAACCGCAATTCGGCCACCAAGTTAACCCAACAGGCCAAAAACCAACATGCCCCTGCCAGCTGCCGTGTGTTTTTGCTGACATTGAGCGGCATTGGTAGTTTGTGCCGGATTCGATAAATGCGCGGCCCCCGCCGGGCCGATGCTAGGCATATACGCGCAAGTAATTCGCGTTTAAGGCACACGTGAAGCAAGGCGACTTTCAAACTGAATCTCCAAGCGACCAACGCCAGGACGGTGCGCGTCATGCAGAACGACGAACTCTATCGCTCGCTGGAACGCTATCTGGCAACCGCCTCGGAACTGCTCGACCGCTGGGGCCAGTGGCTGGACGAGCACCAGCGGCACGTCCTGGGACTGGATGTGGCGGCCATGGAGTCGCACGCCGAAAGCGCTGCAGGCCTCCAGCAAGAACTCGGATCTCTCGGCCAGCGGAGAACCGAAGTCCTCAGCGCGGCCCGCGAGTTGGGGCTGGAGTGCGCGACGCTCAAGCAGCTCGCCCAGCGCCTGCCGCAGTGGCGCTCGGTGCCCGACTTCCCCAACCGCATCCACCGCGTCGAGCGCTCGATGGCTGGCCTCAGGCGACTGAATACGGCTGCCTGGATGTTGGTCAGCCAACGCTCGCGGCTGATCAATGAAACAATGCTGCTGATGACCAGTGGTTCGACCTTACAAGGCGCCTACATCGAGACGCCGCATGCCGACACCTACGGCGGCCAGCTCCTCGACACCGAAGCCTAGGCGGTTGCCATGTCGCTGTTCGCATCGATCCAACAATCGTCCAACGCACTGTCGATCGCGCAGATCGGTCTGAACGTCGCCGGCAACAATATTGCCAACGCCAACACGCCTGGCTATATCCGCCAGGAATTGGTCCAGACCAGCGTCGCCGGCTACCGGGCCGGCGGGGTGATCCTGGGGGGCGGTGTGCGGGCCGCCGGCGTCGTCCAAAAAATAGACAACTTTCTCACCGAGCGACTCCGCGAGACCGGCAGCGAACTGGCCAGCAACGAAGCCTTGAGCGACATCTACAGCCAGATCGAAGCCACCTTCAGCGAAATGGGCGACAAGGACCTGAGTACGCAGTTGTCGAATTTTTCCAACAGCATCCAAGACGTTCTGAACCAGCCGGGCAACGATGCCCTGCGGCGGCTGGTCATCGAGCGCGGCAAGACTTTGACCGGGCAGATTCGCTCAATGCGGAACGACATGACCGATATGGTCCAGGGCCTGAACCTGCAAATCAAGAACGCTGCCTCCGACATCAACCGCTTGACCTCGCGCATCGGCGACCTGAACCGACGGATCGTCGAAATGGAGGGTGGCCGAACTAGCGGCAGCGATGCCGTCGGCCTCCGCGACGAGCGCATCCAGGCCCTCAACGAGCTGTCCAGTCTTATCAGCATCCAAACGACCGAACAGCCCAGCGGGGCGGTCACCGTTTATATCGGTGGCGAGTATGTCGTCGCCGACGGCATCAGTCGCCCGGTCAACTTTGTCATTCGCCGCGAAGGTGAAGAGTCGTATCCGGAGATCCATCTGAGCGACACCGACTCACCGCTGCAGATCACGGGTGGCCGCGTCAAGGGTTTGTACGAGGCCCGCGACGATGCGCTCGGGGGGGCGATCGGCGGCCTGGACGAATTTGCTCGCGACTTGATCGAACAATTCAACCGCATTCACACTCAAGGCCAAGGACAGATCGGCTACAGTTCGACGACGGGCACGCGCTCGGCCGACGACACCACTGCGCCGCTCGACTTGGCCGGCTACTCGTCGACGATCGACAACGGCAGCTTTGAGCTGGTCGTGCACGATTTGGAATCGGGGCAAGACAAGACCTCGACGATTCGCGTGCAGCTGAACGGCGACGCCAGCGACAGCAGTCTGGAAGATATCCGCGATCAAATCTCGGCCGTCTCGGGTTTGTCGGCCTCGATCACGCCCGACGGCCGACTCGCCATTTCGACCAACAATCCCAAGTTGCAGTTCGCGTTCAAGAACGATAACTCGGGCTTTCTGACCGCCGCCGGACTAAACACCTTCTTCGAGGGAGACTCGGCGGCGTCGATCAAGATCAACGACCAGATCGTCGACAACCCGCGGCTGCTGGCTGCCAGCCTGTCGGGAATCGGCGGCGGGACGGAGAACGCCGTCGCCTTGGCCCAAGCCTTCGACCAGCCGCTGGCCAAGCTGAACGGCCAATCGATCAAGCAGAACTACGAAGACCTGGTCGTCCGCACCACGCAGGACATCAGCACCCAGCAGGGGACCACCGATGGCCTGCGGAATTTTTATAAAACGCTCGAAAGCCAGAACACGGCGACTTCGGGTGTCAACCTGGATGAAGAGGCCGTCAAGATGATCTTCTACCAACGGGCCTTCCAAGCGAGCAGCCGCGTGATCAAAGCCTCGAGCGATATGCTCGACATCCTCGTCAGCCTGTAACTGTACCAACATGAACAGCAGCAGCAGTTTTTATCCGGCCAGCGTCGGGCGGGTTTCCACTCCGCAGTCGATCCAGCGACTGCTGTTTCAGGTCAACGCCGACCAAGGCGCAATCCAAAAGCTGCAGGCCCAGTTGAGCAGCGGCCGCCGCATCG
This sequence comes from Aureliella sp., assembly GCA_051953155.1. Taxonomy (GTDB): domain Bacteria; phylum Planctomycetota; class Planctomycetia; order Pirellulales; family Pirellulaceae; genus Aureliella. Next base: position 5,230 of record JBQCJB010000317.1, read on the forward strand.
AGCGTCCCAGCGAAGATCCGGCCGCCGCCATCCGCGCCTTGGCCGCCCAGCGATCCCTGGAATTTAAAGATCAAATCGTCACCAATCTCAAAGGGGCCAACACCATCCTGGCCGCCAGCGAATCGACGCTGTCCCAAGCGCAGTCGATTCTCAATGAAATGCGGGGCGTGGCGGTCGAATCGTCGGGCAACCTGCTCTCGGCCGAGGAACGGACCGCCAACGCCGAACAAGTCCGCAACGCGATCCAACGCCTGGTCGAACTGGGCAATTCTCGATTCCGCGACCAGTACCTTTTCGCCGGTTCCAATGTTGGCGCTCCGCCGCTGGAAGTCGTCGGCAACGCGGTCCGTTTCCACGGCACCGACCAGTCGCTGCAAACGATCACTGACGTCAGTTCCACTTTGGCCGCCAACGTCACCGCCGACGAGACCTTCGGCACGCGTAGCGACCATGTCGTAGGGACTGCCGATCTCGATCCCGCCGTCGAACTCTCGACGCCGCTGGCCAATCTCAACGGCGGCTCCGGAGTCCGAGCAGGTTCGATCGTACTGAGCGACGGAGCGAATCGTTTAGAAGTCGATCTGTCACGAGCGCATACTGTCGAGGACGTTGTCAGAGCCATCCAGGCCCAGCCGCT
>JBQCJB010000318.1:0-3350 GCA_051953155.1 Aureliella sp.
GGAGGCGCGCGTCAATCGGCGAAGAAAGGCTCGGGGTCACGTGAAAGTCATTGCCAATCCGCAGGCAGCGTTCGCGCAGGTGAACCACTGGCGACGCGAGGGTCTGCGCGTCGCTCTGGTGCCGACGATGGGAGCCTTGCACGCCGGGCACATTAGCCTGGTTCAGCAAGCCCGGGCTCTGGCCGATCTGGTGGTGACGACAATCTTCGTCAACCCGACGCAGTTCGCTCCTAACGAGGATTTCTCGCGCTATCCGCGCACGCTGGAAAGCGATCTCGAATTGCTGCTCGAGGCCCGAACCGATTTGGTCTTCACGCCGTCGGCCAACGACATGTACGTTCCGGGTAGTTCGACCTACGTGCAACCTCCCGAGGTAAGTCGGCCGCTGGAAGGCCAGTTTCGCCCGGACCATTTTCGCGGCGTGGCCACGGTGGTATTGAAACTGTTTAACCTGCTACCGGCCACTGTGGCCATGTTCGGCCAGAAGGACTACCAGCAGTGCCTGGTCGTGCGGCGAATGGTCGAAGAGCTGAACGTTCCGATCCGCATCCATATCTGCCCGACGCTTCGCGAGCCCGACGGGCTGGCGATGAGCAGCCGCAATCGCTATCTCACGCCGCCGCAGCGGGCTTCAGCCCTCTGCCTATGGAAAGCGCTCCAAGTGGCCAGCCAGTTGTACGCGGCTGGCGGCACGCCGGTCGTCGAGATCGAACGTCAGATGCAGATCGTGTTGCTGCGCGAAGGGGCCGAGCGCATCGACTATGCAAGGATCGTCAATCGTGAGACACTTGAGTCTCTCTCAGGCGCCAGCGACCAACCGGCCGTCGCCTTGATCGCTGCCCATGTTGGCGCGACGCGCCTGATCGACAATCAACTGCTGGAGCCTCCGCGTGCGTAGTACGCTGTTCTATATTCCTCACGAAGTCCTAGGCATTCCGCTGTTGGGCGTCGGCTGGTTGCTGTTGGCATTGGCGCTGGGCTGCATCGTTTGGTCGATTTGGCAATTCCGCCAGGGTTTGCCGGCCAGCGAATGGTTCGCCAGTCTGCCCGTCTGGTTGATCGCCGCCGCGCTGGTCGTGTTCGTTCTGCCGCAGATCGAATCGCGATGGCCTGACGGCGAACCGATCGGATTGCCGGTGCGAGGTTACGGAGTGCTGGTGTTGCTGGGCCTGTTCTCGGGCATCGGCCTGACGATTTGGCGCGGCAAACAACTGGGCATCTCACCCGACATGATCGTGTCGCTCGGGTTCTGGATGATGGTCGGCGGCGTCATCGGCGCGCGGATCTTTTTCGTCGTTCAGTACTGGAACGAGTTCGCGACTTTGCCGCTGGGCCAGCGGATCATCGCCATCGTCAAATTGACCGAAGGAGGACTGGTCATCTATGGCGGGATGGTCGGTGGGGTTATCGCGGGAGCCATCTTTTGCAGGCGTTTTCGCCAGCCGGTGCTGGCCGTGGCCGACTTGATCGCGCCGGGCTTTTTGATCGGGCTGGCCTTCGGACGCATCGGGTGCCTGCTGAACGGCTGCTGTTTCGGCGGCGTGTGCACCGCCGAATTGCCGACGATCCGCTTTCCTCAAGGGAGTCCTCCGTATGTGGCTCAGCTCGAAAACGGCAAACTGTTCGGTTTGACCGTCCAGCCCGGTAGCGATGCGCCGAAGATCGTCGCTGTCGAGCATGATTCGATCGGCGAGCAAAAGCTGGCCGCGACGCCGGGCATGTCTTATGAAGAGGCGCACCGCCTGTTGCCGCCGGTGCCCAAAGTCGATGATCCAGCCCGGACGCCACATATGGCGGCCAGCGTCACGGTCGATCACCACACCGTCACTCTGCCGCCGGATGAATTACCCCCGTGGAGCTTGCCCGTCCATCCGTCGCAGATCTATTCGGCCATCGACGCGGCGCTGCTGTGCTGGCTGATCTTTCTGCTGCAGCCATGGGTGCCGCGCGACGGACAAGCCTTCTTGAGCGCGGTAGCGCTGCACAGCGTGGCTCGTTTCATGCTCGAGCTGATTCGCAGCGACGAAGCGGGACAGTTCGGCACCTCGCTGACCATCGCCCAGTGGATTTCGATCGTCTGCGGTGTGGCTGCGGTCATCGGCCTGATCGCTCTGAGCGTCCGCCCGGCCAAGCGGGCTTGGCTCTGGCCGAGCATGGCTTGAACTTCAGCGACGATCAACCGCCGGATCGTCGCGGCGCGATCAGCAGCGGCAGAACGATCAGGTTTCCAAGCAGACCGCCGAGCATCGTCAGGCTGACCAGTACTCCGAACACAATCGTGGGCACGAACTGGCTGGTGGACAAGCTGAGAAAGCCAGCGATCAGGGCCGCGGTCGCCAGGACCAATGCCAGGCCGACATCCTCCTGCGCACCGCGCATGGCTTCCATCTCCGAGAGACCGCTGTCGGTTTGCCGTCGCATGTGCAACAGGTAATGGATCGAGCTGTCGATCGACAGCCCCATCGACACGGCCGCGATCATCGCCGCTCCCATGTTGACCGTCATGCCCATCCAGCCCATCGCACCGAGCACCAGGAAGACCGGCAGCGCATTGGGCACCAGAGCCGCCAGCGCCAGCCACAGCGAGCGGGTGGCAATCGCCATCACCAACAGGATCCCGAGCGTGGCCAGCGCAAAACAGGTCCACTGGTCGCTGAGGATGCTGCTGACCAGTCGGCCGAGCATCACATAGTATCCGGTCACCTCGGCCGCCGGCGGCGGCTCGTCAAAATGTTCCAACCACGCGGGGCTGTGAGTGAAGGTTTCAACTTCTTCGGTGACCAGGCGCACCAGTTGACTCTTGTCCTTAGCCGTCGACTGCTCGCGCGCGCGAAGCATGATCCGCAGCCACCGCGCCGAATTGCCAGACGGAGCGGACTGCCCAAGTTGATCGGGCTTGTCGGGCTGGCTGGGCGTGAGCAGCGCTTCGGTGAAGACGGGCATCGCTTGCCGCATGCCTTCCAATCGCGCCGCCAGGGGCAAACGAGCCAACAGTGGCTGGACGCGGAGAGCCCGATCGGCATCGGCGATGCTCAACGTCTTCGTCAAATGCAAACCGCTCGGCCCGTCGGTGTGCAGCTGCTGCAAGCGTTGCTCCAGCGCAAGCACGCTTTGAAGATAATCGTCGGTCAAGACGTTCGGAGCCGGTAGCATCACATCCCAAACGCCGGCGCCACCCAACTGGCTTTCGACGATTCGATAGCCCTCGACCAGCGCGCTGGAGCGACGGAAGTTTTTGGTGAAGTCGGTTTCGACATGCATCCGCAGGCTGCCCCAGACACCGAAGACCATCAAGGCCACCAGCGTCCCCAAACCCAGCCAGCGATGGCGGAGCAGCCGATCGAGCAAGC
>JBQCJB010000319.1:0-3745 GCA_051953155.1 Aureliella sp.
CGGCGCTTGCGGCGTACCCGACTAGTGCCCGCTGCAGCCCTCCGCGCAACGCGAAATTTCCAAAAGCCTCGAAAAAAGTTTTCACTCGCGAATCGACTGGCGGGTCGACTCCGGCAGCGTGTCGAACCTGGCGCGACGGCCGGTCCAGGCCAAATACTTCCTCCCGACCTCGGCGGTCGTTACAGTAGTACGTGCGCAAAACTTCCCGCCACCCCATCCCTCCGTATCTCGAGACCGCCATGATGCCGTTCCGCCTGCCGTTGCGAAGTTGCTTGTCGAGCCTGAGTTTGGCAATCGCCTGCCTGTGCGGCTCAGGCCCGCTCCAGGCTGAGCAACCGAACCCGCCCAGCGGCTTTGTCGCTTTGTTCAATGGGCAGGACTTGTCGGGCTGGTACGGTTGGTCGACCCGCGACCCCAAACAACTGTGGGACCTCTCGCCCGAAGAACAGGCGAAAGCCAAGCGGCAGTCGATCGAGGGAGGGCTGGTCGACAAAAACGGCAAACCGACCGACGAACACATCAACGCGCATTGGCGCGTCGAGAATGGTGAATTGGTCAACGACGGCCACGGGCTGTATCTGACCACGGACAAAGACTACGGCGATTTCGAACTGCAACTGGAATACAAGGCTCTGCCCCTAGGCGACAGCGGGGTGTACTTGCGCGGCACGCCGCAGATCCAAATCTGGGATCCAACGCAGCCCGACCCAACGGGCCTGGGCCGCGCGCTCGGCTCCGGTGGCCTGTGGAACAACCGCAAGGGTTCGCCTGGAAAAGACCCACTGAAGAAAATGGACAAACCGTTCGGCGAGTGGAATCAGTTGCACGTGCTGATGATCGGCGAGCGGGTGACGGTGAAGCTCAACGGAGAAGTCGTCGTCGATTTTGCCCCGCTGGAAAACTTCTTCGCCAATCAAAAGCTCGGTTATCTGGCGTATGCCAAGCCCGAGGCGTCGAAGAGCGGCGACGATGCCGGCAAAGCCGCCCACCGCGAAATGCTTGATCCGGTCTATCCGCGCGGGCCGATCCAACTGCAGACGCACGGTAGCGAAATTCGCTGGCGGCACATTTACCTTCGCGAAATCGGCGCGGAGGAAGCTAACAAGTTCCTGGCCTCGCGCAATGCCGAAGGCTTCGTCGAACTCAACAACGGCCATGATCTGAGCAACTGGCGAGGTGCGGTCGACAATTACCAGGTCGAAGAGGGTGCGATCGTTTGCAAACAAGGCAAAGGGGGCGCCCTGCTCAGCCAGGACGAATACGAGAACTTCGTGCTCCGCGTCGAATTCAAACTGCCGCCCGGCGGCAACAACGGCATCGCTCTCCGCACGCCGGAGGGTGGCCATCCTTCGAGCGATGGCTTGGAACTGCAGGTCATCGACGACGATGGCTACAACGCCAAACATCCCAAAGCGCATTTGAAGAGCTACCAGCACCATGGATCGCTGTACCACTGCGTGGGCGCCAAAACGGGCTATCTGCGTCCGGTCGGTCAGTGGAACTTCGAAGAGATCGAGGTGCGCGGCCAGCGGATCACGGTTACGCTCAACGGTACCAAGATTCTGGACGTCGATATCGACCAACTCGATCGCAGCCAACTGGAGACGGTGCCCAAGGGGCTCGATCGCCGTGTCGGTCACGTCGGCCTGGCCGGTCACAACGATCCGGTCGCTTTCCGCAGTTTCAAGATCAAGCGAATGGAATAGAAACGGTCTCTAAACCACCTTCCCGCCTGCGATGCCGCCTGCTCATGAAACTCCCCGCCTGGCAAATCCTATTGGGCGTTTGCGTTGGGTTGGCCACCTCGGTCGGTCGGCCTTGCGCCGCCAGTGAGCCGCTCGCCGCGCGACTGAGGCCGCTGCTGGATGGCTTTTGTCTGGACTGCCATGGCGGGACGTCGCCCGAGGGGGGCCTGCGGCTCGATGCGCTCGGCCACGACTCCAGTCAGTTGGACTTCAGCCAGTTAGACGCCGAGCGTCAGTGGTCGAAGGTCTTGGACAAGCTGGTCAGTGGCGAGATGCCGCCCGAGACGGCGCCCAGTCCGCCGCCCGAGCTGGCTGCCCAAGTGATCAAGAACTTGCAGGAGGAGCTCCACCGCGGATCGTTGCAACGGCAGCGGACGCAGGGCCGCGTCGCGCTGCGTCGCCTGAACGCCACGGAGTATGAAAACACGCTGCATGAACTGTTGGGTGTGCAGGTGCCACTGAAGGATTTGCTGCCCGAGGATGGTTCGGCCGCAGGCTTTGACAATGTCAGTTCGGCGTTGGACCTTTCGGCGACGCATTTCTTGCGCTACCAGGAAGCGGCCTCGCGAGCGATCGCGGCCACGGTTCCCATCCACCCGCCGATTCCTTTTTCCGATACGCGCACCGGCCGCGACATGACGGAGAAGGGACCGAACTTTCGACAGGGCTTGGGACGCAACAGCCAGCTTGAGGGCGATTCGTTAATCTTCTATAGCAAACTGCCGCGCTACGGTCTGTGCGCTACGGCAGCAGTGCCCAGCGCCGGTCGTTATCGGATTCAGATGAAAGCCTGTGCCGTGGGAGTCGAGCGGAAGGCGATCCCGGTGGGCCTGATGACCGTCATGCAAAGCGGTCGCGAAGGGCCGGTGCTGCATGACGTTCGCGACATCGCGCATGGCGAGCCTCAGGTTGTCGAATTTGAATGCGACCTGGTGGCTCGCCAAGCCTTCGTCGTCAACCTGCTGACGGTCTGGGATATCCGCCGCTTTAAAAAGCCGATCGAGGAGTACACCGGCCCGGGGCTGCGGGTCGAGTGGATGAAGATCGACGGTCCGATCGACCCGTTTCCACCGCCGCGGTATGCCAGGTTGTTTGACGATTTGCCGCTGAAAGCTCGCTCGGTCGCGCAGGCCGAAGCTACGGGGGGCCGCGTGCCCGACGTCCGAAATCGCCGGCTGCCCCAGCATTGGGATTCCGACCCGCTCATCCCGACCTCGACTGCGCCGCGCGAAGACGTGCCGCGGCTTTTGAAACGCTTTGTGCCATTGGCGTTCCGGCGCCCCGTCTCTGAGCAAGAGCTCGAGCACTTTGTCGACGCCACGCTCCGAAAACTGGATGAGGGTTACCTCTTCTACGACGCCATGCGGTATGGGTACCAGTTGGTCCTCAGCTCGCCCGATTTTCTCTTTCTGCTCAATGGTTCCGACCGATCGGAGTTGGACGACTATGCGTTAGCCTCGCGGCTGTCGTATTTTCTATGGTCGGGTCCGCCTGATGACGAGCTGATCGACTTAGCCTCGCGCGGGCAGCTGGGCCAGCCCGAGGTCTTGCGGGAGCAGGTCGAGCGGATGCTCGGCTCGCCGCGCGCCGCCCACTTCACTAAGAACTTCACGGGCCAGTGGCTCGACCTGCGGCGCATCGATGCGACGATTCCCGATCCCGCGCTCTATCCCGACTTTGACGAGTTGCTCTTGTGGTCGATGCCGCGCGAGACCGAGGCGTTCTTCGATCAGGTGCTGCGCGAGGACCGCAGCCTGCTCGAGTTCGTCGATTCCGACTGGTCGATGCTCAATGAACGCTTGGCGCTGCTCTATGGCGTGCCGGGCGTCAGCGGTAGCGAGCTGCGCCAGGTTCACTTGCCAGCCGATGCGCATCGCGGCGGGGTGATGACGCACGCCAGCGTTTTGAAAGTCACTGCCGATGGCACTCGCACCTCGCCGGTATTGCGGGGGGCCTGGGTGCTCGACCGGATCCTGGGAACTCCGCCTGCACCGCCGCCG
>JBQCJB010000320.1:0-2091 GCA_051953155.1 Aureliella sp.
CCGCACCGCATCGCCCACATGATCGAGCAGGGCATCGATCCGAAATCGATTCTCGCCTTGACCTTTACCAACAAAGCCGCCGAGGAGATGCGGGGCAGGCTCGAGCGATTGGTCGGCGATGCGCCGCTGTGGATGGGGACCTTTCACGGTTTTTGTGTGCGTCTGCTGCGGCGCTACGCCAATCTGGTCGGGCTGCCGTACAACTTCAATATCTATGACACCGACGACGCGACGGCCGCCCTGCGCGTTGCCGTCGAACAAGCCGATTTCTCGCTGACGCATACGTCGCTCGGCGCGCTGGCCACGCGGATCAGTTACTTCAAAAACCGCTTGGTAACGCCCGAGACGCTCTTGGCCGAAGGGCTATCCAGCGACGAGCATCAAATCGCCCAGGTCTATCCGTTCTACCAGCGGCAACTGCTGAAGAACGGAGCGGTCGACTTCGATGATCTGCTGATGCACACCGCCACGCTGTTGAGGACCAGCCCAACCATTCGCAGTGAACTGGACGAGCGCTATCGCTACATCATGGTCGACGAATACCAGGACACGAATCTGGCCCAGTATGTGATCGTCCGCCAGTTGTCGATCGATTGGCCTAACCTGGCCGTTACCGGCGATCCGGATCAGTCGATTTACGGTTGGCGCGGAGCCAACTTGAAGAATGTTGCCTACCTCGAACGCGACTATCCCGACACCAAGATCATTCGCCTGGAAGACAACTATCGCAGCACGCCCGAGATCCTGTCGGTCGCCGATTGCTTGATCCAGAACAACGAGTTTCGCAAGCCCAAGAAATTAGTCCCCAGCCGCAGCACGGGTTCGCCGGTGCGCATTTGCGTCTACGCGACGGGCCGCCGCGAAGCCGAAGACATCGTCAGCCAGATCGTGACCGCGGTCAATGCCGGCGAGCGTTCGCTGGGCGACTTTGCAATCCTGTATCGCACCAACGCCCAGTCGCGGCTGGTCGAACAGGCGCTGGCCCAACAGCGCATCGCTTACCAGCTGATCGGCGGCTTCCGCTTCTACTTGCGAAAAGAGATCAAGGACCTGGTCAGCTATCTGCTGGTGCTGCACAACCCAAACGACGATGTGGCGCTGGAGCGGGCGATCAACACGCCGCCGCGCGGGATCGGCAAGCAGACGTTGGCCAAGCTCAAGGAGATTGCGGGCAAGCGGCGTGTCAGCTTGCTCGATGCCTGCCGGATAGCTCTCGAGGCTCAAGTGCTCGGCAAGAAAATCGCCGGCGGTGTTCGCAAGTTCCTCGACATCCAAGACCGGCTTTCGCAGCTGGTGCACGGCAGTCTGCTCGAGCTGATCAATGCGACGCTGGAGCTGACCGATTACCGCACGTATCTGTCCAGCGGTAATCAGCGTCAAGAAGACCGCGCTTCGGAAGTCATGGCGAATCTCGACGAGCTAGTCGCCGAGGCGGCCGAGATTGATCGGCAAGTGCTCGACCGACCGCCGCTGGAAGCCTTTCTCGAATTCGCTGCCTTGCAAAGCGATACCGATCGATTGAAGGGTAGTGACACGGTTACGCTGATGACGCTGCACGCGGCCAAGGGGCTCGAGTTCCCGGTCGTGTTCATCATCGCCCTGGAAGAAAACATCCTGCCGCACCAGCGTTCCAAGGACGACCCGCTGGCGATCGAAGAAGAGAGGCGTTTGCTGTTCGTCGGCATCACTCGCGCCAAGGACCAATTGCAACTGAGCTACGCGCGCCGCCGTTCGTTCCGCGACGTCGAATCGATGGGCATCCCCAGTTCGTTCCTGATGGAGTTGCCGCGCGGCGAAATGACCTGGTCCGATCAAAGCGAACCGGATCCCTACGCGGTCGACCAAGACTGGAGTGGCTTCGACGATTACTCTCAGGTCGCTGCCCGCTGGCAAGACGACGAATTCAACCAGGAAACCGACCTGACGGCCCATCATGACCACGCGACGGTTGACGCGTCGGATGAGGGCGATGCCGGCATGTCGGTCGAGGACGAATACTGCCAGTTGCCACCCGATGAACTGTCCGGCCGCGTGCTCAGCAAGTTCAAAGGGCGGCTGCGCTCGGCGGCGCAGATTGCCGACAGCCGGCCG